>JALYYN010000149.1 GCA_030946525.1 Actinomycetota bacterium
GCTTGGCAATGGCCGGGTGCAACTCGGGCTTGGCCCGGGCCGCCGGGTGGCCTTGGAGCAGCAGGTGGAGGACGGCCATGAAGTGCGACTTGCCGGCGCCGAAGCTGCCGTGCAGGTAGAGCGCCTCTGACGAGCCGGACGAGATGGCACCGGCGATCTTGCCCAGCGCCTCGTCGAAGGCGTGGGCCAGTTGAGGCGTGACCTCATAGCTGGCGATCGTCGCCGCCGCCGCATCGTCGCCGACACCCTCGGTCAGCTTCAGGACGAAGTCGCCGTCGCGAACCTGCGTAGGGATGTCGATAAGCTCGCGAATCAGGGTCATGCAGTGTGCCCCATGTCGTTCGACCGTAGTTCGGCAGATTCGGGGCCACTCCAGAGCCCGGCGACGGGCAGGGCCCATAGGCGATCACCGAGGTTGGCCGTCAAGAGGCCGGTGTGCAGGACAATACCGGCGACGAAGCGATCGCCGAGCCGGTCGCGGAGGAAGCGGAGTCCTGCAGCGTCACGAGCGTTCGCGGTAGTTGCCGATTTCACTTCGAACCCGAAGACCGACCCGTCACTACGCTCCACCAGCACGTCCACCTCCACGCCGGAGCGGTCCCGGAAGTGGGCGAGGACGAGGGGCTCGTCGATGACCGCCGCCTGCTTGGCCAGCTCGTTCACCACAAAGCTCTCCAGGAACGAACCCCCCACGGCCGCCGCGGCCAGTCGGCTGGCATCGAGTTGGATCGCAGCAGCGCCGAGACCGGTGTCGGTGACGTAGAGCTTGGGTCGGCGGCCGACCTTCGCCGACACCCCGACCGTCCATCCCGGTAGTTCGCCGATCAGGAAGACCTGGTCGAGCAGGTCGAGGTACGAACGGGATGTTGCCGGGTTCAATCCCAACCGTTGTGCGACAGCGGAACGGGTCACGACCGACGACGTTTGCTCGGCAATGAGGCGGTACAGCCCGGCGAGGGCTCCGGGGTGGCGCACCTCGACGAGCTCCCCAATGTCACGGTCGGCCACAGTGGCCAGGTAGCTGGCGTGCCATCGCCGGCGAGCCTGGTCCGTCGGGCGCGCCAACGCAGCCGGATAGCCGCCTGCCGCGACCAGTTCGAAGTAGTCGCGCCGCGTGAGATCGCTGTCAACCCGCGGCGGTGCGCCCGTGGCCAGCAACTGCGCCAGCAACGGCGCTGTTGCGCCCAACACCTCCCCAGCCGATAGCGGTGAAAGCACGAGACGGCGGGATCGTCCGGTGAGGGTCTCGCTCCCGAGGGGGAGGAGCCGTCCGCTCACTGACCCGGCCAGAAGGAACCGGCCCGGTCGCCCGTCCCGATCGACCTCGCGCTTGACCACCGAGAGCACCTCGGGCACCCGCTCGTACTCGTCGATGAAGACCAGGCCCGGCCGGCCACCGACTACGCCCGAGGGGTCCTCGGCCACCTGCCGAGCCGTGGCCGGTTCATCCAGGTCGAGTAGGAAACCATCACGAGCGGCGGCGATCCCGCGCAAGAGCGTGGATTTCCCCGAGCCCCGGGGGCCCTCGACCAGGATCGCCGGCTCATCGATCATGAGGGTCTCGACGAACCGGGTAGCAGCTCGCTCGACGTGCGCGGTGATCCGGACCTTCACCCGAGCCACCCTAGCCCGGAAGGTCCACCTGCTAGCTAGACCGTCCCATTGCTAGTAGCGAAAACGTCCTGATACTGCTACGCATTTCGTCTCAGCCGGTGCGCTCGTCGAAGCAGACCGCTTGCGGGTCGAGGTGCTCGCCGGTGGGGTGCGACCAGGTCCCGGTCACGATGCCGAGGCCCCGTGCGGCCGCATCCACCGGTTGGCGCGGCGGCACCGAGCGACCACAGCTCTCCAGTCGCCGCCCGCGATGATCGGTGAAAATGACGCCGTCGGGCTCGTCGGCATTCCCCCGGATGCCCAAATGACCGAGGTGGTGCAACCGATGATGCCGCCGGCACAATGTCAGGAGGTTCGGGGTATCGGAAGTTCCCCCGTCTTCCCAGTGCTCGATATGGTGCACATGCAGCCAGCGGCTGCGGTCGCACCCCGGGACCCGACAGCCCCGATCACGGTCCTCGATGACGGTGCGG
>JALYYN010000150.1 GCA_030946525.1 Actinomycetota bacterium
TCGGCGTGAAGAACTACGAGCACAGCCTCGTGTACGCGCTGCTGGGCGCAGCCTTGCTCGTGATCTCGTGGGTGAGCCCCAAGGCCATCCGCGGCAGCGGCACGTTTCTCTTGACAGTTGCGTCTACGGTGGCGGCATTGACGTGGGTGGCGTCCTACAACGCCGGTTGGGAGCTGGCCGCCGGGCTGGGCGTGTGGTCGGCCCTCGAGTTCGCCAGGATCTTCCGCAACGACGGCCACACGCAGACTGTGTTACCGGCAGCACCCCGCCAGTCCACGTCCGCAGGCCGCCCCGCCGAGGGCCGGATCCCGGAGACCGCCGGGCGCGGGTGACCGCTGCATGCCTGCTCGGGCGCGGCCTCACTACTGCAAAAGAGCCCCCGCGGCAGCGATGGTTGCCGCACTGCGGGGGCCCTGGACGATGGGTAGGTCGTGGCGGCCCGACCGCACGCTCAGCTCGAGGTTGTCGTACTGCGCAGCCAGACGGCGCAGGTAGTCGTGGTCGACGACCGGGTCACGATCGCCGGCCACAAGATGCACGCGGCACCGGACCTGCTCGAGCCAGCCGGCCGCCCCGGCGGCGAGGATGACCAGCTCCAGGGTCTGCGAGTAGGACGTCCAGGTGTGGTTCACGGCATCGGCGGCGATCGCCTCCGGCAAGCCCGGATGCGTCAACACCGAGAGTCGGGCGGCGAGACCTCTGTGGTCACAGACCCACCGGCAAGCGTCCTCGGCCAGGCGTCCCGGCAGCACGAACAAGCGGCCCATCGGGCTGGTAGCGGCCACGTGGGCCCGCGCCGTTGGCGGATCCGGGTAGATGGGCGGACCGAAGGCGACGATAGCGGCAATCCTGTCGGGGTACGTGGCGGCGATCCGGAGAGCGACGAGCACACCGAGGGAGTGGGCGCCGACGACGACGGGGTCATCGACACCGAGCTCGTCGAGACAGGCCAGTACCGCGTTGCCATGGTCGTCGGGGCCGTAACCCGACATCGGGCGGGGTGACCCACCGAATCCGATCAGGTCGGGCACGACGAGGCGGTGGTCGTCCCCGAGGCGGTCGTAGGCTCCGCCCCAGAAGATGTTCGAAGCCACCAACCCGTGGAGCAACAGAACGGGTGGGCCGTCCTCACCAACGAGGCGGACGCGCAGCGACGATGTCGACACGACCCGACCGCCGGGCGGTACCCATTGGGCGGCCTGCGATCGTCGGTGAGAATAGGCGGCAGCCGCGGCCATGGCGACGACCGCCCCGGCAGCCCCGGCAGCACGGTGCCCATCGGCCGCTGGCTCCGGAGGATTCCTTGGGTCGAGATCGGAACTCACTGTCGTTGGGGACACGCTTGCCGGAGCGTCTCTGGGAGTCCCGGCGATTCGGCACCCGGTCGATGGTCCTTGGCGGCCGTCGCTCCTCGTACGTCCGATGGTAGGCGTTTCCGAGCACGGCAGGCTCGGTGTGGACTGACATGGCCATTCGGGTAGATGACCCGCGATGGTCGAGCGCGCGGTGCAGGCATTGGGCGGTGCCGTCGACCCGTGGGGCTACCTACTGCTCTTCGCGGTGGTCCTCCTCGAGTCGTCGGCGTTCATCGGGCTCTTCGTTCCGGGTGAGACAGCTCTGCTCCTGGCCGGCGTCCTCTGCCAGCAAGGGAAGCTCTCGCTGACCTGGTGCATCGTCATCGCCACCGGCGGGGCCGTTGTCGGGGATTCCGTCGGCTATGAGATCGGGCGTCGATGGGGACACCGGGTACGGTCGACCTGGCTGGGCCGCAAGGTCGGCCGGCAGCGCTGGGACCGCGCCCGAACGGCGGTGAGAGACAAGGGCGGGAGGGCGGTGATCATCGGGCGCTGGGTCGGTGTGCTTCGGGCGCTCGTGCCGGCTGCTGCCGGCGATGCTCATGTCGATTACGCCAAGTTCCTCGCTTTCAACGTGGTCGGCGCCGTCATGCAGACCCCCGCCCTCATCCTGGCTGGCTACTTCGCCGGCGATGGCTACCGCCGCATCGAGCGTTACCTGGGCCGTGGCTCCATCGGCGTGGTCGTCCTCCTTGTGGCGGGGGGCCTGGGAGTCCATGGTTGGCGCCGGCACCATGGCGGCGACCATGACCGATAGCGGTTCTTTGGCGTCGCTTCGTCACTAGCGTGGGCGCATGAGCTCACACGAAACGCGCCATGGCCGGTTTCCCTTCAGCCCCCGCCAGATCGTCGGGCTGCTCCTGCTCCTGCTGGCCGTGGTCTTCATCGTGGAGAACCGGCGGTCCACCACGGTCCGGTTCTTGATACCGGAAGTGACCGCGCCGCTGTGGCTCGCCTTGTTCGTTGCCATGATGCTCGGCGTGGTGGCGGGCGCCCTCCTCGCTCGTAACCGACCCGCGGCTTGATCAGTCAGCCGAGGCCACGCGTCGGCCGAAACGAGCGGCAACGACTCCAGCGGTTGGCGCCGCCAGCATGGGGGGAGACTTTCCCCCGTCAGAGCCAAAACCATTCGAACACCCAGGAGGCCTTGTGCCCCAGCAGCAACCACCGCCGTCGAACCAGTCGTGGCCCACCGAGCCCGATCGTCCCCTGCCCGACCAGGGGCCCGTGATCGACAACCTCTCCCGCCAGGACACGTCGGCGTTCCCCGACGCCGAGGGTGAGCAGGTCACGTTGGGCCTCGAGGGTAAGGCTGATGACCCCGAGACGGCTCGGCCGCTCTCGCATCCTCATGCCCTGAGGGGCGAGGAGCCCGCCCTGGGCGACACTTCCCGCCCGGGCTGAGCGAAGCGCCCGCCGAGACCGGTCGCCCGGCGCCCTTGGCAGTCGTGAAGGAGAGTGCGGTCGTCCCGTGATGGTGCTCGCAGCGTCGTGCCCTCCCTGAGCCGGACGCCTCCGGCGCGCCTGCTTTTGCTCAGCGCCCTGACCGCGTGCTTAGGGCTGGCTGGGGGGTTCGTGGGCTATGCCTTCTTGAAGGGCACTGCCCTGCTTCTCAACCTGGTGCTGTTGCACAGGGCATCGGGCACGATCCCCGACCTGGCCCCCGTCCATCCGGGTGGTCCTTCGCCGCCGCCGCCGTGGCCGGCGGGCTGGTGGTGTCGGTCGTGGCTCGTTGGGCGCCCGAGGTCCGAGGTCACGGCATCCCCGAGGCGATGGAAGCGGTACTCGCCCACCAGAGCCGCATCGGCTTTCGCACGGCGGTGGCCAAGCCGTCGGCCAGCGTGGTCGCCATAGGCACCGGCGCCCCGTTCGGTGCCGAGGGCCCCATCATCGTCACCGGAGGGGCGCTCGGGTCGCTGCTCGGCCAGGCCGTGCGAGTGTCGCCGGCCGAGCGCAAGATCCTGCTCGCCGCCGGGGCGGCGGCGGGGATGGCGGCGGTGTTCGGGGCGCCCCTGGGGTCGGTGCTGCTGGCCATCGAACTTCTCCTGTTTGAGTTCTCCGCCCGCTCGTTCCTGCCCATCGTGGTGGCTGCGGTGCTCGCCGCCGGCGTGCACACCGTCCTGGTGGGAACAGGCCCGCTCCTTCCCGTCCCCGCCCACAGCTTCGTGGGCCTGCGAGCCCTGCCCCTCTACGTCGTGCTGGGGCTGGGCTGTGGCCTTCTCGGCGTGGTGATCACCAAGGGCCTCGTCGTCGCCGAGGCAACCTTCCGTCGGCTGCCCGTGGGCGAGTTCTGGCACCCGCCGCTGGGTGCGGCGATGGTAGCCGTCATCGGCATCCTCGTGCCCCGGGCCATCGACGTGCGCTACGGCGTCATCGGCGAGTCGCTCGGCGACCGCCTGTCCCTTGGGTTGTTGGTGGCGGTTTCCGGGGCCAAGCTCGTGGCCTGGTGGCTGGCCATGGGCTCGGGCACGTCGGGCAGTTCCCTCGCTCCCCTCCTGCTCATCGGGGCTGCGGGTGGGGGGCTGCTCGGCACGGCCGTCCAATCCGGGTTGCCGGCCGCCCACGTGTCACCTGGGGCCTTCGCCCTGGTGGATATGGCTGCCACCTGGGGGTCGGCGGCGGGTGCACCCTTCACGGCCATGCTCCTCACCTTCGAGATCACCCGCGACTTCGCTGTCGTGTTGCCCCTGATGCTCGCCACCGTCGTGGCCGACATGGTGGCCACCGTGGCCATGCGCGACACGCTCATGACCGAGAAGCTGACCCGACGGGGCATAACGGTGTCTTCGCACTACCAGGTGGACCTCCTACCGACGACCGAGGTGCGGGAGGTGATGAGCACCGAGGTCGTCACCATCGACGCCGGCGCCACCGTCGAAGACGCCCGCAACCGTCTGCGCCAAGGGCACGGCCCACGCCCTTGCCGTGGTCGACGGCGATCGCTGCGTGGCCATCCTCACCGAGGGCGACGTAGTACGGACCGATCGCCCCCCAACGGCCCCTGCCCTGGAGATTGCCAGTGGCGACGTGGTCTCGGTGTCGCCCGACACCACCGTCTACGTCGCGGTGCGAAAGCTCCTTCACGAAGGGGTGCGGCAGTTGCCGGTGGTGCAAGATGGCGCGCTCGTCGGCATGTGCACCCGGCTCGACGCGCTCCGGGTCAACGAGCTGTCGGCCGAACGGGAGTTGCCACAGCCAGGATGGCTGCGGTCGCATCTGCCCCACAATCACGGCCGACGGGGTAGCGCCGCGACTTGACCCGTTCCGGCACTGGTCCGGCAATTGCTCCGGCGCAGCAGAGCGGAGGATTTTCCGCCGACGTCATCAATGGGGAGCGGGACCCGTCGGGACGCTGTCGAGATCGCCCACCAGCTGTTTCGGGAATGGCGTGATGACCGGGTCAGCGGCCTCGCCGCGGAGATCGCCTTCTTCGGGGTGCTGGGCCTCTTCCCCGGACTGCTGGTCAC
>JALYYN010000167.1 GCA_030946525.1 Actinomycetota bacterium
GCACACTCACCGTGCAGACCGCCGCCCTTCAGTCCACGGGGGCGTCGCCCCAACTGCTCAGCCACGGCCAGCTCGGTTACCCCGCCGGCAACACGGACTCCTTCACCCAGAGCCGCTTCCCCCGCACCCTCGCCGGGGTGACGGCCGCCGGTGAGACGCTGCTGGTGACGGCGGACGGGCGCCAGACCGGCAGCGCCGGGCTCTCCCTCCTCGAGGCGGCCAGGCTCATGGCCGGGCTCGGCGCGGTCGACGCCGTCAACCTCGACGGAGGAGGATCCACGACGTTCGTGACCCGCGGCACGGTGCGGAACCAGCCCAGCGACGGGACCGAGCGCCGGGTCGTCTCTGCCCTCGCCCTGGTCCCCCCCGGTCAGGCCGGAGTGGCCCCGGCCGCCGCCCCCGCCGCGCCCCGTGTCGCCCCGACCGACCCGGCGTCGCTCCTGCCCGACCTGGTCAACTCCATCCTGCAGCCGATCCTGAACCTGCTCGGGGGCCAACCGCCGGCCCGGTAGGCCGACCCGGCCGTCGGCCGGCTCAGGGCGCGGTCCGGAAGATCGCGCTCGCCACAGTGCCCATCGGGTTGCCGGGGACGTCCGTCACGGAGGCGGCGACCGAGGCGGTGTAGGCGGTGCCGCGGCGAAGGGGTCGTAACCGACGAAGAGCATCCGGATGAGCTCGTCACCGGCCGGAACGCTCACGAGCCCTTGGTCCGTGAGCGTTGGCCGGTCAAGAGTTGATCTGGACGGGTACTCCGAGGGGCAGCAGCTTGGCCAGCCTGGTCACGCCGGTGTTGCTCATGCGGATGCAGCCGTGGCTGACGTTGCGGCCGAGCGAATCGGGCTCGTTCGTCCCGTGGATCCCGACGGTGCCCGGTCCGGCGCCGAAGCTGAAGAGCACGTCGGAGAACGCTGACAGGCCGTAGGCGTACGGCCCGTAGGCGCCGCCCGCGTTCGGCGGCTTGAACAGTTCCTTGATGTAGAAGAGCCCGGTGGGGGTCGGGGTGCCCCCGGCGCCCAGGCCGATGCGCTCGTCCAGGACGACGGCGTTGCCGTTGAAGACGGTGATCCGGTGCGGGGTGAGCCCGATCACGATGTAGTAGTTCGTCTGGGACACCCCGACCTGGCTGCTCTTCACCCATCCGGAGCTGCCGTTGGGCCGGATGGGGAGGAAGACGTTCACCCACCCCGGCTGCTGGGAGCGGACCAGCATGACCAGCGGGGCGCCGGAGTCCTGGGGGTTGGCCAGCGAGCGGGTCGGCGTCGAGGAGGTGGGGGAGGAGAAGACATCGACGCTCGGACCGATGGCGGTGGCGACGAAGTTGGGGCCGCTCGGGTGCGACGGCACCGGGCCGAGGGGAGCGAGCGGGGAGTCAGTGGCGAGGGTGGTGTCCGGGGGCGGCGCGGTGGTCGTGGTGGTGTCCTCGGCCGCGAGCTGCTCGGCCGTCGGCCCGGCGGCGACCTGCTGCGCCCCCCGGGTGTCGGTCGGTGAGGTGTGGGTGATGGCGGCGGCCACGCCCAGGACCATGAGTGACGCGCACAGACCGGCCAGGAGGCGCTCCGGCACCGACACCCGGCGCTGCCCCGCGGGCGCCGCTTCGACCTCCGGTACCTCCATGAAGCGCTCCCCGCCCCTCTCCCGTATGACCTGCGGACTGCCGTGCCGACCGCTCTGGCGCGTGGCCGGCCTTGGTCCAGGCTAGTTCACGAAACCCTGGGCGCAGGCCCAACCGACGCTCAGGAGTGCTCGAGCGACGTCGAGCCCGGCCCGTTCTCGCCCCGGGGTGTGCTGGGGCGGACCGGCTTGGCGATCCAGATCACGTAGCTGGTGATCCACGGCACGGTGGACGTCAGCTTGTCGTCGACGTCGGACACCTTGGCGATGAACTTCGGGTCGTCGCTGGAGAGCAGGTTCCGGAAGATGCCGAAGCGGATGTGGAACAGCAGCTCGTAGGGCAGGACGCTGTAGCGCTGCTGGTGGACCAGCTCGAGGCCGGCGGCCTTCAGGGCGGCCCGGTTCCGGCGGGCCCCGTAGAAGAAGTAGCGCTCCCGGCGGGGGGCGAACCCGCTGAAGATCCAGAACTGCGGGCAGCCGAGGCGGGCCTCGATGACCGCCACGCGGCCCTCGGGGCCGACCACCCGCGACGCCTCCCGCAGCAGGCTGGCCGGGTCGTCGAGGTGGTGGAGGAGGTTCTTGACGATGACCAGGTCGCGGCTGGCGGCGGGAAGGCCGGCCATGACCTCGGTGGCGTCGCCGACGGTGAGGTCGT
>JALYYN010000172.1 GCA_030946525.1 Actinomycetota bacterium
GTCCAGGTGTCACTCGACAGGGTCGAGGCTTCGGCCAACGACGAGCTGCGGGCGCCCGGCAACCACGCCCGGGTGGTCGAGGCCATTCCCCGGCTGGTGGATGCGGGTATCCGGGTGCGCATCGGAACCACCCTCGACCCCGACGCCAGGGTCAGCGATGCAGAGCAGGCCCGCCTGTGCGCCCTCCACCGATCCCTGGGGGTCAGCGACGAGGACCACGTGGTCCGCCCGGTGGTGCGCCGGGGCCGAGCGGCGGCGGCCGACATGGGGGTGGCGGCCACCGTGTCCGACCTGCCCCCCGAGTTGACCATCACCGTCGACGGGGCCTTCTGGAGCCCCTTCGGCCCCACCGTGCGAGAGGGTCGCCTCGACACCGACCTGCTGGTGACCCGCACCACCGACCCCCTGTCCGTCCCGGCATCCGCTCTGGCCCGTCTCGTCGAGGACCGTCCGCCGGGCGACGACGCCCGCCTCGGCATCCGCTGAGCATGAACCCGCCTCGGCCCGGTCGGGCCACCAACAAGGAGCGAGCCATGACGACAACGCCGACGACCGGCGCAGATGACATTGTTGGCGCCGACACTGCGCGGCTCGGGCGGGGGCTGGCCGTCATCCGGATCCTGTTCGGGGTGACATTCCTGACCAACGGCCTGGCCAAGCTGTTCGACCTCCACCGCATCGAGATCGGTCCCTACCTGGCCAACCTCATCAACCGGGGCGACGCCCGCTTCATCCTCGACGCCGAGGTCAACCACAACGCCCGCCACCAGCTCCCGCTCGTCGGGCGCATCGCCAACGACGTGGTGCTGGCCCACTGGGGGCTGTTCGGCTGGGCCCTCACCGCCGTCGAGATCACCGCCGGCGCTCTGCTGCTGGCCGGCCTGGCCACACGAGCGGGGGCGCTGTTGGCCCTCGGCCCGACTGTGTTCCTGTTCTTCGTCTACTTCACCAACGACCGCTGGCTGCCCGAGCAACCCCTCGGTCTGGTGCCCCTCATCGTGCTCGCCCTCGTCCCCGCCGGACGGTGGTGGGGCCTGGACCGCCGGTTCGCCGGCCGGGGCTGGCCGTTCTGAGCTGGGCGCCGCCGTCATCGGCCTCGACCCCCATTCGTCGCCCGGCCCGGCGCCCCCGTGAACGATCCATCCAGTCCGACCGCATTCTCGCGGCGCCGGTTCCTGCTCGCCGCCGACGCTGTTCCGGCTCGTGACCGGCCTCGTCACCCCCGAGGCCGGTCACGTCCTGGTGGGCGGTCGCAACCTGACCAGGCTGACCGGGGCCGATCGTCGCCGGGGCCGGCGCGACCTGAGCCTGGTGTTCCAGCAGTACAACCTGATCCGTCGTTCGTCCGCCCTCGACAACGTCGTCGCCGGCCGCCTGGCCGACGTGGCCACCTGGCGGGCGTTCCGTCGCCGACCCGGTCCCACCCATCGGCGGCAGGAGACCGAGTGCCTGGACAGGGTCGGGCTCGCCGACCTCGCGTCCTGCCGAGCCGACCGGCTGTCGGGCGGCCAGCAGCAACGTGTGGCCATCGCCCGGGCCCTGGCCCAACGATCCAGGGTCCTCCTGGCGGATGAGCCGGTGGCCAGCCTCGACCCTGCCGCGTCGGCGGCGATGCTCTCGGTGCTTCGCTCGGTGGCCACACACGACGGCATCGCTGTCGTGTGCAGCCTCCACCAGGCGGAACTCGTGGGCACCTTCGCCGACCGAGTCATCGGGCTGCGCCAGGGTCGGGTCCTCCTTGACCTACCGGTCGCACACTTCGACGAGCGGGCCCAGGGTCTTGTCTACGCCGGCCGCGCCGAACCCGCTTCATCGTCGCCTTCTGGCCAGCGTTGACGTCGAGCGCGGAGGCCCCGACCTGGTCGACATGGCGGAAGGCGCCCGCCGTCGTCCTGCACCATCTGCGCAGGACGGTGACGATCGCGTTGGTCGTCGGGACCGTGCTGTTCTGCATCAATCAACTCGACGTCGTGATCCGACGGGGGTCCTCTTGTACGAGGGACGCCGCTGGTTGGTCTCGGGGCTCGTCGTCGATCGTCGGGTTCCCACCGCCGCCCCGGTTTCACGAGGCGAGCGGCGCCGAGCAGCTTCAGGCCTTCGGGTCAGCTCACGCCCCCCCCGCCGCTGTAGACCGGGCTGGGTCAAGGGCACTGGTTGACAACCCCCCACTTGGAGCCGTACAATTACCTCATCCTATACGGTCTCTGTCGAGAAGGAGTGTTCCATGACAACCAAGGTGACAGTCAACCTGCCCGACGATGTCGTCGGGGCTCTCGACAAGTTGGCTACCAAGCGGGGGATTACAAAAACTGAAGCGCTTCGACAGGCCATCGTCAACGAAAAGTTCTTTCAGGAGACCCATGAGAGCGGCAATGAAGTTCTAATTCGGGACACGAAGAAGGATGTCGTGTCTCGGGTGATTTTCCGCTAACGAGATCCCTGAGTCGCAGTTATGTCGGATCTTGATCTCACTACGGAACCGCCGGTAACTGCGAGCGCCGGTACCGGTCCGGCCTTTGCGATCGCCCCCTATGACCCTTCACAGGACAGGGAGCGTCTTCGTGGGATTCTTGCGGGAGGTCTCCTTGCACTCCTAGCTGCCGTAGCAATCGGTTCTGTTGCGGCTCTCATTTTTAGCGAGATCGACTCGGCAAAGTTGAAAGAAATTCTCGTTGGCGTGTTTACGCCGCTGTTGGGGGTATTCGGGACTATTACTGGATTCTATTTCGGCAATTCTCAGGCATCCCAGCCGCTGCCCGGCAACCAAAACGGCCCCGGCGATGGCGGTATGGACGCCGGCTGAAAGGGTCATACCGTGACGTGATGTTGTCGCCAACCGAGGGGCCTGTACCTGCGGTGCGTGCTGTGTGGGGGCGTTACGGGTCGGCACGGTTGCTGGCCCAGCAGAGGTGCCGGGCCCAGCTCGGACGTCAGCGACGGAGCTGGTTGGCCGCCAGGGTTGTCGCTCGCGACGCCTGTTTGATGATGGCCGCCGCTCGCGTTCGGGCCTCGTCGTCGTCGAGCGCCAAGTCCTCGTC
>JALYYN010000179.1 GCA_030946525.1 Actinomycetota bacterium
GCATGCCCAGGAAGCCCAGGATGTGCATGGGGAAGAAGGTGATGTTGAAGCCGACGAACATCACCCAGAAGCTCCACTTGCCGAGCTTCTCGCTCAGCATCCGGCCCGTCATCTTGGGCATCCAGTAGTAGATGGCGCCGAAGATCGGGAACACGACGGCGCCGTTCAGCACGTAGTGGAAGTGGGCGACCACGAAGTAGCTGTCGGTCACCTGCCAGTCGAAGGGCAGCACCGCCACCATCACCCCGGTGATCCCGCCCAGCAGGAAGATCAGCAGGAACCCGATGCCGAACAGCATCGGCGTGGTTAGCTCCACCTTGCCCTTCCACATGGTGGCGATCCACGCGAAGAACTGCACGCCACTGGGGATGGTGATGATAAGGCTGGCCCCCGAGAAGAAGGCCATGGCCACGGGTGGCAGGCCGGTGGCGAACATGTGGTGGATCCACACACCGAAGCTGATGAACCCCACGGTCACCAGCGCCCCCGCCACCCAGAGGTAGCCCGACAGCGGCCGGCGGGAGAACGTCGGGATGATCTGGGAGATCATTCCCGTAGCGGGGACGAAGAGGATGTAGACCTCCGGATGGCCCCAGAACCAGAACAGGTGCTGGTAGAGCAGCACGCTGCCGCCCAGGTCGGGCAGGAAGAACGCGGTCCCGAAGAGCCGGTCGAGCTCGTTCAGCCCGGTGGCCAGGGTCACGGCGGGCACCGCGAAGATGGCCATGAACGAGAACACCAGCATCGACCACACGAACATGGGCATGCGGTTGAGGGTCATGCCCGGGGCCCGCAGCTTGAAGATGGTGACGATGAAGTTGACCGAGCCGACGGTGGTCGACAGCCCGGTGAAGACGACGCCGAGGCCCCAGAAGTCGATGTTGAGCCCGGGGGAGAACGTCCGGCTGACCATCGGTACGTACCCGAACCATCCGCCGTCGGGCGCCTTGCCGACGACGAAGCTGCTGTACATGAAGATGCCGCCCAGCAGGAACACCCAGTAGCTGAAGGCGTTCAGGCGGGGGAATGCCATGTCACGGGTCCCGATCTGCAGAGGGATCAGGTAGTTGCCGAACCCGGCCAGCACCGGGGTGTTGAAGAGGAAGATCATGGTGACGCCGTGCATGGTGAACAGCTCGTTGTAGACCTGCGGGCCGAGCACCGTGGAGTTCGGCCGGGCCAGCTGGCCGCGCATGGCCAGCGCCATGAGCCCGGCCACGAAGAAGAAGAAGAAGCACGTGTAGATGTAGCGCATGCCGATGCGCTTGTGGTCGACGGTGGAGAAGAAGCCGGGGATGCCCGGCGCGTCCTCCCACAGCTCCAGCAGCTCGGGCTGGCTGACCGGGGGATGCTCGGCGATGGCCACTACTTGAGCCCTTCCAGGTAGGCGACGACGGCGGTGACCTCGTCGGGCGACAGAGAGCTCGGCGGCATGAGGTTTCCCGGTTTGATCGTCTGGGGGTTGGTGATCCAGGCGGCCAGATTCTCCGGGGTGTTGGCCACGGTGACCGAGCCGATCCACTGGCGGCTGCCGAAGTCGCTGAGGTCGGGGCCGACGACGGCGCGGGCCTGGGTGCCCCGGACGGTGTGGCAGCCGGCGCATGTCTCCCGCATGAAGATGCGCTCGCCCTGGGCCGCCTCCTCCGACGTGGGGGTGAGGCCGGCGCCGCTGCTGCGCCGGGCCATCCACCGCTCGAAGTCCACCGGCGAGTCGGCGATGACCAGGAAGCTCATGTGGGCGTGCTCGATGCCGCAGTACTCGGCGCAGGCCCCCCGGTAGGTGCCGGCCTCGGAGGCGGTGAGGCGGAGGTGGTTGGGCTGGCCGGGGATGGTGTCGACCTTGCCCGCCAGCTGCGGTACCCAGAAGCTGTGGATCACGTTGTCAGAGGTGAGCTCGATGTCGACCGGCCGGCCGACCGGGATGTGGATCTCGTTGGCGGTGCGCACGCCTGTGCCCGGGTAGCTCACGTCCCACCACCAGCGTTCGCCCACCACGGCGATGCGCAGCTCGCCCCGCTGGGGGTTGCGCAGGTCCTGGGTGGTGTTGATCGTCACCACGGCGATCACAGCCAGGATGATGACCGGGGCGACGATGCCGCCGAGCCACACGAACGTGTCGTCCTTGGGCGCCTTCTTCGTCGGCTTCGATCCCCGCCCGCGACGGATCCCGACGACGATGAACCCACCGACCACCACGTAGACGACGGCGGCCATAGCGAACATCAGCCACCACACGCCCGAGACCCGGCGGGCCTCCGGCCCGTGGCCGTTGAGCATCGACGGGGCGTGCCCGCCGCAGGAGGCGAGCACCAGGCCGAGGAGCCCGACGGTGACATGGGTGCGCCAACGGGTTGCCGCCCGATCGGTCACCGGTGTCATGGCGTCACGACCGGCGCCAGAACGCCGGGCCCACGGGCTCGGAGAAGTCGCCCCGGGCCACCACGAACCCGTCGGCGTCGACGGAGAGGGGCAGCTGGGGAAGCGGGGCTGCGGCCGGGCCGATCGTGGGGACGGCGTGGTGGAGCACGTCGAAGGTCGACTGGTGGCAGGGGCAGAGCAACTGGTGGCTTTGGGCCTCGTAGAGCCCGACCGGGCAGCCGGCGTGGGTGCAGATCTTGGAATAGGCGACCAGGCCCTGCGGCGACCAGTCCTCCCGGCCGGGCTTGGGAACGAGCAGGCCCGGAGCGACGCGGATGAGCACCGCCTGGCCGTCGGCTGATCCCGGAGACCCTTCCGGGAACACGGTGACCAGTCCCTCGACGGGGACGTCGGAGGCCTTCACCGGCCGGCCGTCGTCGGTGACCAGGCGCGCGCCGGGGGCCCACGGCGTCTGCAGCAACGAGCGGCCGGGGCGCGGCCCCAGCGACCGGATCGGGAACAGCGCGGCCACCCCGAGACCACCGACGGCCAGGCCGAGAGAGCGGATCACCAGCTTGCGCCGGGTGATGGCGCCGCCACGCTCCATGTCCTCGTCGACCTGGCGCACCTCGGCCTCGGGGCTGGCCAGCTCGTGGCGCTCGCCGACCACCGGGCCCTGGGGGAGCAGCCGGTTTCCCCAGATCACGAACCCGCAGGCGACGGCGCCCAGGGCCAGGCCCAGGAACAGCCCTTCGAGCTGCGGCTGGCCGCCCCGCAGGTACACGATGGCGAGCGCCACCGCGCTGGCCGACGACGCGAGGAACAGGGCGCCGACCGTGCGCTCGGCCCGCCGCTCGGCCTGGATCGCCTCCTCGTCCTGCGGTGACATCCCGGCTCTCCTCAGCCCCGCTCGCCGATCCAGCGCAGAAGAACAGCAACCCGGCCAGGGCGACGAGCGACATGGCGCCCTCGGTGACCGGGCCCAGGTGCCAGAGGGGTTGGCCGCCGCGGTCGCGTGGCGCGTCGAGGTAACGGACATAGGCGGCGACGGATGCGACCTGCTCGT
>JALYYN010000185.1 GCA_030946525.1 Actinomycetota bacterium
GACTTTTTGTGGACTCGTCGGGGCTCCACGTCGGCGGCGGGCTGGACCACCGGCCAGGAGAGCTCGGGAGGGCCGCGGCGACTCCCGTCGAACCCGAGTGTCAGCGCGAACTCCTGCTTGCAAAGCAAGTTCCAGAGGTTCCGCGACCTGGGCCGGAGTAACAAAAGTGCTGGTCAGGCGCCATTTTCGTCGACCGCCACGATCCGCTAGTGACCGCCCGAACCCACTACTATGGGCACGCAGTGGGCACGACAGGATGCACGTTGAAGGGCCAAAAACAAGTGTCGCCTGCCCTCTACCGCGAGTCCGATTTTTTTGAGTCGAGCGCGTCGATGCCGCGCCGCATTGTCAGCGGCCATGAGAACTGCGCCCGTCGTGGCCACCGGATCTGCTTGATCGATTGACCGTTGCCCCGGTGGTCCACCGCTGGTGCGCTCCTCCCCGGTGTGATGGGCGTGCTTGAAGCACCCAACCACCGAGGAGAAGCACGTGAAGTCTGACGAGGAGATCATGGAAATTCTTGAAGCGTTCGACCTGACCCAGCGACGTAGACGATGCCCCCGTGGTCGGCACTGTGCTGAACGATGTGATCCCAACGGCTATCTGGCCACGAACGTCGCCGAGATCCTGGCCTCGATGTCGCCTTCGGAAGTCACCGTGATCTCTTCGCAACAAAGCCAACTGACGACCGGGACTTGTGACCCACGACATCGGTGGGGACCTCAGCGATCGCGTCCCCGGACGAGTCGTGGGACTCCCCCCCATCGAGCGGACACCCGAACCACAACGGCTATCGTGCGGACAGGCGCCTAAACGGGGCGCCGAACCCCAAACCGGCGTCGAGCACGCCAACTCGCGGGGCCCGATGCTCGGACGAGCCCTGGCGGAGGGCCGGCCGGGCCCTTGTGCGTTGAACCGCTGCTGTCCCGGCCTCCCGGGCCCCACGGAGTGCCGAACCAGCACAGCTGTCGCAGCCCGCCCGATGGTTCAACCACTGCCACCTCGGCCCAGTCGGCGGGCTGGGAGTGCCCCAGGCGCAGGGCACGGAACGCCTGGCGAGCCGTCTCCTCGTCCCGGAAGTTGGCGACGACATGGCGGGAGGACCCGCCAGGCTCGTTGCCCACGCCGGCGAAGAGCATGTACCGCTGGGGAGGTGCGAGCTGGGCGACGTCGATCCCGAGGCCGCGACAGAACTCGTCCAGCGGCACCTCCACCGAGTCGGTGACGTCGTGGCCAGGGGCAAGGCGTAGGACCCGGCGGCCCTTCACGTACTCAACCCTCACACCGGCCGCTGCGGTGCCCCAGGTGACGACCGCCGGCTTGCTCACGAGGAGAACGCCGACGCGAGCAGGGGCGCCATCGCCGTGTCCCGCACCCGGTTGACCCCGGCGAGCACGACGTCGAGCGCCGCGCCCTCGATGCTCTCGTGGGTCGCCAGCTCGTCGGCCAGACCGACGAGCGTGGCGGCATTGGACCGCACGATCGCCAGGGCCCGGGCCATGGCCTGGCGCACGAGGGCCTGGACCTCCCGGTCCACCTCGCCGGCGACCGCCGAGGACCAGTCGCCGCTCGGCGCATCCCCGCTGGTGAAGGCCAGCGGGCCGAGCCCGTCGCTCATGCCCAGCTCGGAGACCATCCGCCGGGCCAGGCGGGTGGCCTGGGCCACGTCGTCGGCCGACCCCGTCGACGGCTCGCCGAACACGAGCTCCTCGGCCGCCCGCCCCCCGAGAAGGGTGACCAGGCGGTCGGTGAGCTGGCCGCGGGTGGCCAGGACCTGGTCGGCCTGGGGTGTGTACCAGGTGAACCCACCGCCATGTCCCCGGGCCAGGATCGAGACCTTGGCCACCGCGTCGGCGCCGGGAAGGGCGGCGGCGGACACGGCGTGGCCGGCCTCGTGGACAGCGATGCGGTGCCGATCGGCGGGGCTGAGGACCCGGCTGCGGCGCTCGGGGCCGGCCACCACCCGCTCGACGGCCTCGGAGAACTGGGCCACGCCGATGACGTCGCTGCCCCGCCGGGTGGCCAGCAGGGCAGCCTCGTTGACCACGTTGGCCAGCTCGGCCCCCGAGAAGCCGACCGTGCGCCGGGCCACCCACCCCAGGTCGAGACCGTCGGCCAGGGGCTTGCCCCGGCCGTGGAGGGCGAGGACGGCCTCCCGGCCGGCGAGGTCGGGGGGGTCGATGGTGATGTGGCGGTCGAACCGCCCCGGCCGGAGCAGGGCGGCGTCGAGCATGTCGGGGCGGTTGGTGGCGGCCATGACCACCACGCCGGACCCGGCGGCGAAGCCGTCCATGGCCACGAGGAGCTGGTTGAGGGTGGCCTCGCGCTCGTCGGACCCCCCGGAGGCGCTGGCCGAACGGGTGCGCCCGACCGCGTCGATCTCGTCGATGAACACGATGGCGGGGGCGGCGGCGGCCGCGGTGGCGAACAGGTCCCGGATACGGGCCGCTCCGACCCCGACGAACATCTCGACGAAGTCCGAGCCCGAGATCGAGAAGAAGGCGACGCCGCTCTCACCGGCCACGGCCCGGGCCAGTCGGGTCTTGCCGCACCCCGGCGGGCCCGAGAGCAGGACACCCTTGGGGACGGCCGCGCCCATCGCCGCGAAGCGCTCGGGATGGGCGAGGTAGTCAACGAGCTCGGCCAGCTCCTCGACCGCCTCGTCGGCCCGGGCCACGTCGGCGAACGTCAGCACGGGCGATCCCCCGTCGTCGCCCACCTTGCGGGCACTGGCGCGCCCGAAGGCACCCATGGGGCCGGCTCCCGAGCGGGCCAGGAGGGTGGCGATCACGATCAGGTCCCCGAGGACGAGCACCGGCAGCAGGGTGCTGACCGGGCCGACCAGGGACTTCAGGGGCTGGCGACGGACGGTGGTGGGCACCCCGCCCGCCTCCAGCGCCCCGGTCAGGCGGGCGAAGAGGCTCTCGTGGCCGCCGGCGAAGTCGACCCAGTAGCGGCCGCCGTCGAAAGTGCCCGTGATGCGATCGTCGCCCGAGAGGATGGTGGCCGAGGAGACCTGCCCCTTGCCCACCAGCGTGAGGAACTCGTCGAGGCGGAGCTGGCGCCCCGTCGAGGCCGGGTGGGCCCAGTAGCCCAGCACCAGCGCGTAGAGGCCGATCAAGAAGGGCAGGGCCAAGCCCGCCAGCACCAGGGCGTTGCGCCGCCCGCCCTCGTTGCTGGTCCGTCGTTCGGTGGTCCGCGTGGTCTGCATGGCTTCTGCCCTTCGATCGGTTGACTTGCCTTAGGATCTACGAAGCGTCCCTAGTTAGTTGCACGAGCCGTGCGATGTTGTTTACGACGCGTGGAGCCCGTAACTGGCCGACGCATACGAGGTCGGCCTCTTCGACGAGCACCGGCAGTAGGTGGGGCGCAAGAGTCTCCGATAGCCACCGCCCGGCGTCGGGAAATGCCGGATTGTTGAGAGTGTCGCGGACGCTGCCCATTATTGAGGCTCGTCTGCGCCGATGGGGTCGTGCCGGCGGAACGCAGGGCGTCCTTTGGGGTCGCCGCCGCCCATGCCTCGGGCGGACGGAACCGGATCGCCAACGACGCACAGCGCGCCGAGAGGGACGAGACCATCCATAGGGCCAAGTGCCGGGTCTGATTTCCGAAGCCCGGACCGGCGGGGGGCGGCACACGGCAAACCTACGACGGCAGATGTCTCATGGAACCGGGGGTTTACCCCGATCTGCGGGCGGCTGCAGCCGCGATGAATGTCGGATCCGGCGGGGTCCCGGGTGGGTTGCCGCTCGGTAGCAACGAACGGGAGCGCCCGCGTAGAGCCCCATTGGCGCGTGGGAGTCGCGTCCAGCCGAGGACCCGCATGTTGAGACGAACATCGACCCCACGTCCGTTCTGTCCGGCTGCATGTCGCTCGGACGGCATAGGACGATCGGGAGTGGCTATATCAACGACGGGCGATCTAGAGAGGAACCGGGGGTTCCCCGCTATCTGTAGCGGATCGCTCAGCGGGATTCATCTGGGCGCGTCGCGCCATCACGTTAGCGAGCTCAGCGCGGGAGTGAACGGCGAGCTTGCGGTAAACCCGTCCAAGCACACCTTCGGCACTCTTCGGCGTCAAGAAGACCCGCTGTGCCACCTCCCTTGTGGTCATCCCCGCAGCAGCCAGTGCGGCCACCTGGGCTTCCGTTGACGTGAGGTCGAGCGGGGCGGTCGGCCGAACGCCAACGCGGGCGAGTTCGGATCTTGCGCGGCTCGACCATTGAGCCGCACCAACATGGTCGAAGACTGCGCAGGCCTCTTCGAGGACCTGCTTAGCCAAGGCCTTCTTCTTGCGCCGTCGGTGAAGCTGGCCCAATACGAGCAGTGCGCGGCCGCGCTCGATCGGCATGGACAATCGACGATGGTCGGCAATGGCGCGCTCGGCTGCGGCAACTGCGGCGTCAATGTCTCCGCGTGCAGCCAACAACTGCGCCCAGCACCGCGCTGCAATTGCCTGGGCCATCGCCTGGTGAGAATCGACTGACAGCCTGTCCAAATATTGCAATAGAGTCTCCGCGTGGGCATGTTGGCCGAGTATTACAAGCGCCTCGATGTCGTGGGCCAAGAACCATCCGTAGACCGGATCTCGTAGCCCCGATGCGATGGCGATGTCGCTGAGGTCATTGAGGGCGTCGTGCGCGGCCGCCGCATCACCTGCTGAAAGCGCAGCGAATCCCAGAATACCGGTCGACCAGTGCTCGAACACATCCGATCCAGCCAAGCGGAAGAGGTCCGCGGCCTTGCGCGCTTCGATATAAGCGGCGCTTGCATGCCCCGTGTGAGCATGGACCCACGCTTGCGCGGCAAGCGCACTTGCTTCGTTGAGCCCTCCGCCGAGTCTTGCCGCTAGCTCGGTTACGCTGTCGGCGTACGAGGTGGCCCGTCTCAGGTCCCCGGCCCAGCAGGAGGCTTGGATAGCCAGCGTACTTACGTAGAAGAGGGAGATCTCCTCCCCACGGTCTACCAGGAAGCCATGCAATGCCTCAAAAGCTGCATTCGCTTCAGGTAGCTGCCCTGTCCAGGTCAACAGCATGGCCGCGATGAACGATGGGCGTCGCTGTATAGGGCAGGGGCGCGTCTTGTCCTCAAGGTCGAGGGATCGCTCGACGGCATCGCGTGCCACTTCCCCGTGGATTAGAAAATCGGTAATGGCCATCGCAGCGAGGGCTTCAGCCAAAAGACCTTGGTCGCCCAATAGCTCCGCTCCCGACAATGCCGACATGACATTGGCATTCGAGCCGGGAATGTCTCTGGTCATAGCTTGTGCGTAAGCCAAATCAAGCTTGGTCGCAACCGTCAAAGCCAGGTCATCACCGAACACATTGAGCGACTCCTGCAGTACGCGACGCGCCTCCGGATAGCTCTCGTCGTTGAGGTGTACCAGACCCAATAGGCGGAGAGCGAAGGCCCGATCCCTCCCCGGCGGGGTCGTCTTCAGAACCGTTGTCAGAGCGCGGTGCGCCTCGTCTCGCTGTCCGGCGGAGAAATGCAACTGGGCAGCGGCCAAGCTTCGACGTCGAACGTCATCACTGAGGCTCGGCGGAGTTAGGCGGCGCGCCTGGTCACACAGCTTCGCAGCGGCAGCCGGGGCCCCTCGTGCCCGAGCGAGCGCGGCCGCCTGATCCAAGGCAGACGCCACGTCCGCATCTGGGCCCGAGCTAGCCAGCGCGAGATGGCGGGCTCGTTCCTCAGTGTTGCCGATCACCATTGCGATGGCGCGGTGGAGCGCGCGGCGGTGTTCTACTCCGGCCTCCGCCAACGCGATGGAGCCGAGGAGCGGATGAGTGAACCGGATACGCCCGTCAGCGGTGTAAAGCACACCCGCAGACTCGGCCTCTACCCACCCTCCGCCGTTGCCGAGAGCTTCGAGAATAGCAACCGTAGGCTCGGAAAGGGCCGCTGATAGGAAAATAGCGTCTTGAGCGGGCTTAGCCAGGAGTGAGAGTCGGACACGAACGAGCGCCGCCAGATCTTCAGGCACCTCCAGGGTCTCGTCCGGCGCGGGCTCGCGCCCACGCAGGGCCCGGGCGATTTCGATAGCGTAAAATGGATTTCCGCCGGTGGCCTCGTGCATCCGGGCCGCCAAATAGTGGGGGACCTCGCTGCCAAATGCCGTCCGCGTTACCTCGCGAATGGCTGCGACTCCGAGGGGCATCAACGCCAGCCGGGTTGAGCGCTCACCCGAGAGGCTCGGGGCCAGCTCAACAGGTTCATGGTGCTGCGGTGCACACCGGCGGGCAGCCAGGATCCCTACTGGCGCAGTACCGAGGCGCCGCGCGACAAAGCCGAGGACATCGGCAGAGGGAGCATCAAGCCACTGGACGTCGTCGACGGCGACGATCACTGGCGTAGAGCGCGACAGGTGCCGAAGCACCCCCAAGAACGCCACGGCGACGGTCCGTTGATCGATTTCGAAATCCGCTTGGGCTGCTCTTAGCAGAACCACCTCCAGCGCCCGACGCTGCGGATCGGGAAGAGCGGGAAGCGTGGCGTCAGCAACAGATTCCATGAGATCCGTAAGCGCGGAATACGAAAGCTTCGCCTCGGCCTCGGCTGGTTGAGCTCTTAGGACGTGGAATGCCCGCTCGCGTGCAAATCCCACGCCGGCATTCCATAGCGTCGTCTTGCCGATCCCTGCTTCGCCCTCGACCACCAAAGTTGCCGAGCCTGCCACGAGATCATCGAGAAACCGCCCGATACCTAGCAGTTCGGCCTCTCTACCGACAATTGCGCCGCCGACCAACTCTCACCTCCTTTTTGCGAGATGGTAGCCTGGCCTCGATTATGTTTCCCACCGCAACGGTGAGCCGGCGATCCCATTGGATAGTTGGCGGGCATTGAACGCGACCAGCGGCGAGGTGAAAACCTGGTGAGCAGGTGAAGGCATGAAGGCAGGACGACCGGGCCGACGTAGGTCGGTGGGCGCTGTGGCCGCTCTCTTGCGATGGCGATGGCGGTGAACCCACCGCCCAGGCGCCTGGCACCGGCCGTGCCGGCCGCGCTCGGGATCGGTGTGCAGCTTGTCGTGCACGATGGCTTCGATCACCTCGGAGGCCAGCTCGGGCTTGCGGCCGCGACCAGGACGTATCCGTCCCACGCCCTCGATGCCTTCGGCGGTGAACTTCGATCGCCAGCGGACCGCGTTGGGCGTGGCGTCGCAGCGTCGGGCGATCTCGTTGTTGGCCACGCCGTCGGCGGCCAACAGCAGTCCCTTGGCCTGGATCACAGCCCCGTCCGACAACTCCTTCGCTGTTCCAAGAACGGCGCTGGGTCATCGGAAGCTCGCCGAAAGCGGTCGAGCTGTTCGTCAAGCGCCGTTCGCCGCCCGTTGAGATGTCGATGACAGCAGCCACCCGGAGACGACCATCGTCCGTGAGCTCCACTCGGCCAGGGCGAACGCCTTCCGGCGGACTGGACGGCGAT
Source organism: Actinomycetota bacterium (assembly GCA_030946525.1). GTDB lineage: Bacteria > Actinomycetota > Acidimicrobiia > Acidimicrobiales > AC-14 > CADCTB01. Next base: position 7,426 of record JALYYN010000185.1, read on the forward strand.
TCGGTTGTGGTCGCCATCATCTGGACTGAAGCAGCCATCCTGTCGAATCGCTGCGTGGAGGCCGAGGCGTCTCATGGCGAGATGCCCGCCTTCGCCTTCCTGCGCTGGCACCGCCAAGCCTGACCGACTACTGTCACCTGAACCACTAGGCGGAGGGGAAGCCGATGGCTGAAGTGACCGTGGTCGGGTACCTAGGCGATCCGGTCAACCAGCTCGTGGGCCAACGCCCCAACGAGGTGATCGTATGTGTGCGGGAGAGCGCAACAGGCGGCCCAGTGTTCCTGGCCACTGGTTCGGTGGGCGTGGTCGCCCTAACGTCTACCTTCACGCCTCCACTCGGCTTAGGCGTCAGGGGAGTCAGGCAGCTGGGCCTGTCCAGCTTCGTTCTTGAACTCGGGCAATTCGTCCCTGAGGGAACCGGTCCTGGCGTGTTCCCAGCCGGGCTCTATTTGCTCGAGGTCAATATATTCGCGAGTGACCCCATATCTCAACCGATCGGTGGTGGCCTGGCCACCACCCTGATTGATGATTTCCTAGTGCAAGTGCCCACCCCGCCACCGGTCGACGGCTTCGAATTGTAATTCGTGCCTGACCACGGGCCGAGCTGTAGACCACGAATGACCGTGCCATGCAGGGCTGCTTCGCTTCGGCATGAGGTCACGACCTCCAACACTTCGAGCTGGTAAATCGCAACCACAATCGGATTAGCCGGTATCTACAGGACCAGCCGAGACTCGCCGGACCGGGCCCTCTGGGCAGATGTATGCCGATCTCTCCAAATCAGTCCGGCGCAGCGATGAAGAGTATGTCGGTCGACAATGACAAGTATCAACGCGGCCAGAAGGGCGATCAAACCCCGCGCAACGTGTAGATGTAGGAAGACGGTCTCATCGGGTGCCGTTGGCGCATAACAGCGGCCGAGGGCCAACGGTTTCAGGTCCGTGAACGAGAGCACGGTCATTCTGTCGGGGGCGAGGTGGAAGCCTGCCCGGCGGGCGCCACCCCGACGCCCCATCCCTGTCGGTCGGCAGGGCGCGATGTCGCACCGTGCGCGCAAGCCTTGGCGCCAGCTTCGAGAGACGACCACAGCTCGTCTCCGAACGAGATCAGGAGCAAGGAGGCAGGCCTGGCTTCGAGGCGACAGAAGGCAAGCGGGGGGCACCGGCGGAGTATGGCGTGTGAGCGCGAGGCAACGCCCAGGGTCGTCGGGCCTCTCCGGCACGACTGCGCACGCGAGGTCGACGGGCTGCTCGGGCGAATCAGCTGACTCGGACTTCGCCACGACTGGCCGCCGCCCACACGGCTGGCCACGGGTTGATGGCGTACCAGGGCGTCATCTGCACGAGGGCCCACCGCACGCCTCGGACGAAGAGCACCCTGCCCTCGGGAAGGTTGGCTATGTCGCCGGGCGTCAGCACCCGCTGGCGCTGCAGGGACCATGAGGTGCTGCCCTCGGGCATGAAGCGCTGGTCCTGCTGGGAGTAGGAGCTGACCTGGCGGTCGTACTCCCCGAAGGCCAGCGACAGCGACTCCAGGGTGCGGGAGTCGGCGATATTGGCCAGGATGGCCTTGTTGACGAACAGCGACAGGAAGCCGTCGGCGGTGGCGTCACCCCAGCGCCGGCGCACCTGGGACAGGTCCTGGAAGCAGGCCAGCACGTGCAGGCCCTGGCCCCCGGCCTCTGACACCAGGGCGGGCAGGTCGTGGATGGGGGCGATGTTGGCGCACTCGTCCAGGGCGAAGACCACCGGCGGCCCGGGATTCGTGCCAGCGAGCGACGCCTGCCGGGCCCGGGCATAGGTGGCGTGTCGGATCTCCTCCAGCAGGCCCACCACCAGCGGTGCGGCCAGGTCCTGGAGGTGGGCGGCGGCGGTGATATACACGGTGTCAGCGGAGCGCACGAAGACCTCGGGGTCGAAGTTGGGCTCGGCTGCGGCCCGTCGGGCCCCCTCGGCGTTGTAAGCCCCCAGCACGTTGGCCGCGGTGGAGAAGATGCCGGAGCGCTCCTTCTCATGGGTCTGGGCGATGCCCACCAACACGTCGGTGGCGATCTCGGCGTCGTGGTCCTCCAGGATGGCCCCCGGTTCGTCGAGGTCGTTGCGCAGCACCCAGCGCACGACGTCGGTCACCGGCCGGGCGTCCAGGGAGGCGGCGTGCAGCAGGGGGGCGACCAGGGCTGCCGCCCGCTCCGACCAGTGGGTGTCGTTGTGGTTGCCAGTAGTGGCCGGGCTGGCCGCCACCATGGCCCGGGCCATGACCAGGGCCCCGTCCCAGCGCCGGGCCGCCCGCACCGGCGACCACCGCAGGGCCTGGACCCCGGCCGGCAGCTCCTCGGTCCCGGTCGGGTCGAACAGCCACACCGTGCCCAGACGCCGGCGCACCGAGGCGGTGGCGGCCAGCACCTCGGGCTTGGTGGCGGTCGACACCACCGGGCCGCTCATGGACAGCAGCGTCGGGATGATGATGCTGGTGGTCTTGCCCGACCGGGGAGGCCCGAGCACCAGCAGGGCGTGCTGGGGATCGGCCCCCACCCAGTTCCCCTCCCCGACGAAGCCGATGAACGAGCCTCCGCCGGCGCGGAGGGCCTCGGCCTGCACGGCGGCGATGGGGTCCCGACTGGCGGCGATGCGCTGGGGGAGCAGCTTCGGGTCACCGTGGGCGGCTGTTTGGCGGCGCCGACGCCTGCGGCGGATGCGCCTGACCACCATCACCGGCGGGGCCAGGATGACGACCCAGCCGAGGAGGGCCGAGACGTTCGGGTTCACCGTGTGGGTGCCGGTCCACCGCACCGCCATCACCAGCCCCAGCACCACGTAGAACACCACGTTCCAACCTACGATCACGAACAGGCAGCCCTTGGCCGGGCTGCGCCGCTTGCGGGGCGGCGGAGGCGGTGGCTGGGGTCCCCATCCGGGAATGCTCATGACGCCTCTACCGACCCAGGCCCCGGTCACGGTCGCGACCGGCCCGCTCCCGCTCGCGCTGGGCGGCGAAGATGCGCCCCAGCAGGCTGCGGGGCTCGCCGGCCTCTGGCACCTCTCCCGTCTCGGGCGCCGGTGCCCCGACGCTGGCCACGGCCCGCTCGTTCTCGGTGGGCTCGCGCTCGTTCCCGGCCAGCTCTCGGTCGATCCGGGCCAGGCGGGCGGTGGCCTCGGGGTGCTGGTCCAGCCAGTCCTGGCGTTCCTGGCGGCGGGCGACCAGCTCCGACAACTCCCGCTGCAGGTCGGGGGCGGCCGTGGCCTCGGCCCGGGCCAGGCGGCGCTGGGTGGCGGCGATCTCAGGCCCGGGATCGGCGGGGATGGCCGCGGCCACCGCGTCGCGCTCGGCCTGCAGCCTGGCCAGGCGCAGTGTCTCTGACATCGGCGCGGAGGCCTTGGCCGCGGCGCTGGCGTCGGCCTCGGTGCCGGGGTCACCGGTGTCGATGGCCCAGCGCTGGCGACGCTCGGAGCGCCAGTCCCGGGCCAGGTCCTCGACGGCCTGGTCCAGCGAGTCGGCCACGGTGTAGACGCATGCCTTCTCCCAGGCCCGGCTCATCTTGGTGTACGCCAGCTCCCGGCCGCCGCCGTCCTCCAGGGAATGCGCGGTGCGCACCGTCGCCCCCTGGCTGCGGTGCACGGTGACGGCGTAGCCGTGGGCCAGGTGGTCGGGGACGACGTCGCTGCGGCCGAAGCGCTGCATGCGCCCGTCGCTCATCTCGGCCACCAGGGTGCCGGCGAAGGTGTTGACCGAGGCCACGCTGCCCGTCTCGGAGGTGACCAGCTCGCCCTGCGCTCCCGGGGCCAGGGTCACGATGCGGTCCCCGGCGGCGTAGGCCACGCCCTCGGCCACGAACAGCTCCGGGCCCGTGAGTCTTCCGGCCTCGGCCCATCGCTGGCGCCCCAGGCGGTTCAGCTCGGCCACGTTGGCCCGCCGCCAGGCCATCATGGTCGTGGACTTGCCGGCCAGAGCGTCGATGGCCCAGTTGCCAACCAGGGCATCGAGGGCCTCGGCCCGGTTGGCGGCCACGACCACCCGCTCCGCCGAGGCGTAGAAGTCGACGGCGGCGCCGACATCGCCGGAGCGCAGCTGCTCCAGGGCGGCGCGTTCGGCCGGATCGCGCTGGCGCATGTTCTCATCCAACACATGCACGGCATCGCCGAAACGCTCCACCGCCGCCTCGAAGGACCCGCCCGGGCCCACCGGGCCCAGCTGGCGGTGGTCGCCCACCATGACCACCTTCGCTCCAGAGACTTGGGCAGCGGTGAGCAGGCGCAGCAGGCCCACGTCGTCGGTCATGGCCGCCTCGTCCAGCACGACCACGTGGCGGGGCGACAGGGCCAGGCGGTCATGGGCCAGGCGCCAGTCCAGCGAGGCCAGGGTGCGGGACTCCGACAGGCCCGCCTCGCGGCCCAGGGTACGGGCGGCTTGGCCGGAGGTGGAGGTGCCCACCACCTCGTGGCCCGAGGACTCGAAGGCGTCGCGCACCGCGGCCAGGGCCGTGGTCTTGCCCGCCCCGGCCACGCCCACCACCACGTCCAGGCCCCGGCCCGACGTCGTGACCGATGCCACCGCCTCCCGCTGGCCTTCGGTGAGCGCGGCGCCGAGTCGATCCTCGGCGGCGTCGATGGCCCGCTGTGCCCGCTCCGGGGAGACCGCCGCCGCCCCGCGTCGGGCGACCAGGGACTCGGCGGTGTCGGCCACCGCCTGCTCGACGGCGATGACCGAGGCGGTGGAGTAGACCCGCTCCCGGGCCCCGGCCACCCCGAGCAGCGGAACGGCCCGGCCGTCGGCCAGGGTGCGGTCCACCACTCGGTCCAGTTCGCCGGGCTGCAGCCCGTAGAGGGAGGGCGCGGCAGCCACCATCACGTCGCGCCGGGAGAACACCTTGCGCTGGGCGAGTGGGCCGTCGGAGGCGAGCAGCGAATCCACCAGCCGGCCGGCGTTGATGGGCCCCAGGTGGTTTCGGGGCTCGGGCCGGCGGGCTGCGGCCCGGTCCACCGAGGCAACCATCGTCTTCGGACTCAGGCCGATCTCGGCCAGCTCGGCGTGCCAGCGGTCCATGAGATCGCCCAGGGGCTCGTGGCGCTTGTGGGCCCGGGTGGTGCGCGCTGCCACCTGGCGGGCCTGGTAGCTGTCGTAGCCACGGGCGTCGACCTCGGCGGTGATCTCGGCCGCCCGCTTGGAGTGCAGCTCCAGCGCCGCGTCGGGGACGCCCGTCGATCTTCCAGTGGCCCAGGCGTCCCGAGGGGCCGTTGTCGGCGGTGATGGCGTAGCCCAGGTCAATGGCCATCCTGGCCCCGGCCATGCGCCCGGCCATGGTGGCGGCGTGCACGTGCTCGCGCCACAAGGCGGTGTCCGCCGCCTTGTAGCCGCCGAGGTCGTCGGCCATGGACTCCCGGACGGCCATCTTCGAGCGGTCAGGTAGCCTCGGCCGCTGTCGTCGGTGGAATCGGGCTGCGGGTGACGTTGGGCGCGGTTGACTGTGGCTCGGCGGACGTCGAAGGGCTGGGCGAAACGGTCCTTGAGGGCGCTGTGGTCGCCGACGGACCCGTCGTGCTCGTCGTGCTCGTCGATGGGGCGATGGTCTCCGACATCGTCGTACTCGTCGGACCGGGGGAGATGAGCGGAGCAAGAATGGTGCTCGGCGGGGGCGGACGAGTGGGGGAACCATGGCACCCACCGAGGGCCATCATCGCGGGAACCGCCACCGCAAGCGAGCGTCGCATGAGCCAGCGACCTCTTCTGCTGGACAGGACATCGACCCGGCGGGGGCCGGCGGGGCGCTCTCGGGGCCTGGACGCAGATGGGCCCCACCGACCGAGGGTGGGACCGATCTGCGACAACCGTGGGATATCTGGAGCTACGGCTTGACGGTGCCGGTTCCGCCGGCCG
>JALYYN010000208.1 GCA_030946525.1 Actinomycetota bacterium
ACGAGCAGGCGGCAGGAGTCGCCCACCGGCTCGATCTCCCACGTGACCCGCGACGTGCCCTCGCGCTTCACCTCGTCGCTCCACAGCGCCACCATGGTCTGCACCAGCCGGCGGGGCGGGTCGACCTCGAGGTTGACCCCCTCGCCGAGCGGCCCGGCGGCGCCGGGGGCGCTCATCTCGAACCGGGAGCCGAGCGTCCAGTCCGACGTCGTGCGGGCGCCGAAGTTGTACTTGCTGCGGATCTCGGGGTCGGTGATCGCCTCCCACAGGCGCTCGGGGGTGGTGCGGATATAGATCTCGAAGACCTTCTCCATCGAATGCTCCAATCTGTGCTTGAGGTCGCTGAGCCCAGCGGCCCAGGGCTCGGCGTACTTGCTCACCCACCGGTCGTGGACGAGCCGGATGGGGACGGCGTTGAGGTAGTGGACCTTCTCCCGGCCCCGCCGCCGGCTCACCACCAGGCCGGCTTCCTCGAGCTGCTTGAGGTGCTTCATCACGCCGAAGCGGGTCATCGTGAAGCGGGTCTCGAGCGCGCCCAGGGTCTGGCCGTCCTGGCGGAACAGCTCGTCGAGCAGAGCCCGGCGGGTGGGGTCGGCGAGGGCCTTGAACACATCGTCCACGCCCCGACAATAGGTGACTATTTAGTCACACGTCAAGAGCGAGCCGCCGAGCTCTCCCTGTTCGCCGCCGCCGGACCCTCCGTCGACTCCTCTTCGAGCCGGCTGCGGATGGACGCGACCACCGCTCCCCTGAAGTAGACGGTGACGGGGCCGTCCTGGGACACGACGAAGACCACGGCGTCGGTCCGGTCGAAGGAGAACCGGCTGGCCGACGCGTGGCGGGTGCCCCGGTCGGGATCCACGCCCGCCGTCGCGTACGCCTCGGCGCTGGCCCGGAGGTAGTGGCCCACCTCGATCACCTCGGCCCCGGGTGACAGGAGGGCGGCGCCGTCGCTCTGGGAGAGCAGCTGGCGCAGGGGGCCGTGGTTGGTGCGGTCCTCGATCGACAGTCCCGGGACCCAGCGGGCGCCGGCCGCCGCCACCCGGGTGACCAGATCGGGGTGCAGCGCCCAGACCAGGGTGGCGCCCGCGGGAGACGGGCTCATGCTGTGGACACAGAACTCGAGGATGGCCTCGGCCGCCGCCGGCGTGGCGTCGGGCACGGCCCGGAGGAGGGCACGGGCGTAGGCACCGGCGTAGGGCTTCTCCCACCAGTGGCCGCCGTCCCAGACGGCCAGCCCCGACCGGCCCAGGACCCGCACCAGCCCTGTGGTCGTGCGGTGCACGGCGGTGAAGCGGCGGGCGCCGAACTGGGCGCGCAGGCGGACCAGCTCCCCCTCCCGGTCGTGGGGGGTGGGCAGCACCATCAGCGCGGTGCGGCCGCGACGGTGGAGGAAGAAGCCCTGGCGGCCGTCGGCCATGAGGCGCATCACCCGCTCCGCCTTGGGCGGCACGGGATGGACCGCGGCGCCGAGATCCTCCGGCGTCGGGCTCCCGCTGCCGAGGAGGACGGCGCCGTAGGTCGGGAACTCGCCCTCGTGCGCCGGCGGGAACCGGGCGTAGTCGATCTCGGACAGCAGGATCTGCCCCCCGGGGCCCTCCAGGCGCAGGCGCAACCCGGCATCGGCCATCTCCGCCAGCAGCCGGCCCCGCCGGCGCTCCCGGAACTCCTCCTGGTCCACGGTCAGGCCGCCGGAGGCGTGGGCAGGGAATGGGGGCCGGGGATGGTGTCCAGAACGTGGTCAGTCTGGCACGGCGGTGCCGTGTGGCCGTTGCGGGCCGCCGGTCGTCGGGCAGACTCGGGCGGATGACCAGCCGGGCCCGCTACGTCGAGTTCGACGCCGACCGCCTGACTGAGGTGGTGGCGGCCATGGGCGGCATCGCCGCGGCCCGGGAGGGGTGGGTCAACTTCGAGCCCGCGGTGCGGGAGGAAGACGCCCCGACCGACGGCGGCGTGTTCTCGCTGTTCTCGGGAAAGGGGCCGGCCATCCCCCTCGGCACCTGGACGCCGGCACAGCCGCCCCGGCGGGGCCGGACCGAGCCGGCCATGATCGGCATCCAGCACCCGACCGGCGGGAAGGCCAAACCCTTCCTCGAGCGGGTGGGCCACCCCGTACCGGAGGGCTGGCCGGTCACTCAGGACTACGCCAAGAAGGGCCTGGTGATCGCCGTCCCCCCGGGCACCGACCACGAGGAGGTCGTCCGCTGGCTGCTCAGGGCGGCCACCCTCCTGGCGACCGTGCCCCTCACCGGCGAGTGGCGGGCGGCCGTCTACGGCGAGCAGTAGCAGGCCGGCGAGGGGCGGTCGCCGTAGCTCCTAGGGTTGCGGCGTGGCAGAGCGGACGTTCAGCGGGCGCTACCGGGTCGTCCGCCACCTGGCCCGGGGCGGCATGGCCGAGGTCTACCTCGGTCACGACGAGCTCCTCGACCGCCCGGTCGCCATCAAGGTGCTGTTCCCGGAGCTGGCCGGCGACGAGTCCTTCGTCGAGCGCTTCCGGCGCGAGGCCCGGGCCGCGGCCGGCCTGAACCACCACAACATCGTCTCGATCTACGACTTCGGCGACGACGACGGCGTCTGGTTCATCGTCATGGAGTACGTCGACGGCCCGACCCTGCGTGACGTCATCCGGGCCGACGGGCCGATGGAGCCGGCCGAGGCCGTCCAGATCGGCGCCGAGATCGCCGCCGCCCTCGGCGCGTCCCACGCCCAGGGGATCATCCACCGCGACGTGAAGCCGGCCAACGTGCTGATCGCCGGCCAGACCGTGAAGGTCACCGACTTCGGGATCGCCCGGGCCGCCAACGCCATCCAGGGCCTGACCATGCCCGGGACGGTCGTCGGTACCGCGACCTACCTCTCGCCCGAGCAGGCCCAGGGCAAGGCCGTCGACTTCCGCAGCGACCTGTACTCCCTCGGCATGGTGATCTACGAGATGCTGGCCGGGAAGGCGCCGTACGCGGGCGAGACCCCCATCGCCATCGCGAGGAAGCAGCTCACCGAGACGCCACCCGCGCCGTCGACCGTCAACCCCCGGGTGCCACCGGCGCTCGACACCGTCGTGCTGCGGGCGATGGCCGTCAACCCCGCCGACCGGCAGCCCACCGCGGAGGACCTCCGCGCCGAGCTGCTGGCCGCGGCGCCGGCCACGGGCGACCCGAACGCCACCCTCGCCATCGCCGCTCCGCTGACGGAGCTCGACGCCACGTCGGTGGTCCGCGGCGGGCCGTCGACCACCATGCTCCCGCCGGTGACCGCCCGCCCTGCTCCCCGCCGGGCCGATCCCGAGATGTACCGGCGACGCCGGGCCGCGGTCATCGCCGGGCTGGCCCTCGTCGCCATCGCCATCATCGTCGTCCTCGCCCTGCTGAACAACAACAGCAAGGCCGGGACGGCCACCGTGCCGCCCCTGGTGGGCCAGGCCGTGACCGACGCCACCGCCGCCCTCGATCGGGTCGGGTTGCACGCCAAGCTGGTCGACCAGGATCTTCCCGGGGCGGTGGCCGACCGCGTCGCCGACCAGACGCCCAAAGCCGGGGCGATCGTCAAGAAGGGCTCCGACGTCACCCTCGTGGTGCCCCGGGTCACCAGCACCACGTCGTCGACCCGGCCCGTCGCCACCACCCAGACGTCGGTGGCGACGACCACGACGGCCGCCCCCGCCACCACCCAGGCCCCGGTCACGACCGTCACGACCGTCCGCCCGACGACGACCGTCGTCTCCACGACCATCGCCCGCACCACCACCACTTTCTGAGCCGGTCGGTCGCCCAGGCCGTGGCGCGCCGCCCAGAGGGCGGCCTGTGTCCGGTCACTGACCCCGATCCGGTGGAAGACGCTGGTGAGGTGGGCCTTCACCGTCTTCTCGCTGATCTCCAGGCGCCGGGCGATCGCCTTGCTGGCAGCCCGGCGCCGACGAGGCGCAGGACCTGGCGCTCCCGATCCGTGAGCTCGGGGACCTGGCGCCGGTTGTTCCGTGACCGCAGCAGGGTGGCGGCCACCTTGGGATCGAGGGGCGACTCGCCGCGGGCCACGGCACGAACCGCCCCCAGCAGCTCCGCCGGCTCGGCGTCCTTGAGCAGGTAGCCGCGGCGCCGGCGTCGATGGCGTCGAGGATCCCCTCCTGGTCGGTGAAGGAGGTGAGGACGAGCACGCGGGCCGCCGGATCGGCCTCGACGATCCGGCGGGTGGCCTCGCAGCCGTCCATGACCGGCATCGAGAGGTCCATGAGGACGACGTCGGATGGTGGAGGGCGGCCAGCTCCACGGCCTCGGCGCCGTTGACGGCCGCCGCCACCACCTCGATGTCGTCGGTGGTCGACAGCAGCTCGACCAGGCCGTTGCGGACCACGGGGTGGTCGTCGACGACGAGGAGGCGGATCACGCCGGCACCTCCAGGAGGACCCGCGTGCCCCGTCCCGGCGCCGAGTCGACCTCCAACCGGCCGCCCACCGGCGTGGTGCACGCTGAGGCGGAGCTCGGAGGGGTGGGCGTGGCTGGTGGCGTTGCGCACCGCCTCCTGGGCGGCCCGGAAGACCAGCGTCTCCGTCGCCGGTCGCAGCTGCAGGCCGGGCTCGACATCGACCGTCGCCTCGATCCCACGGGCGGCGGCGGCCGACACCAGGTCGGCCAGGGCGGCGGACAGGCCCTCCTGGTGCAGCGTCGGCGGGGCGATGGTGACCAGGAGCGTCCGCAGGTCCCTGACCCAGCGGCGCAGATCCGTCCCCGCCTGGGCCACGGTGGCGGCGACGTCCGGCGCGCCCGCGTCGCGGGCCCGGTCGGCGGCCGCGGCCAGGGTGTACGAGGAGCCGACCAGGCCCTGGACCACCCCGTCGTGGAGGTCGGCGGCGATGGGGCGGCGCTCGGTCTCGGAGGCCTCGGCGGCCATGCGGGTGAGCCGCACCCGCTGGCGCTGGCCTTCCGCCAACCGCCCGGCCATCCGCCAGGCCAGGGGGATCTGGATGACGTAGAGCAGCGCCAGCCCACCGATGAGTGCGGGCGCGAGGGAGAGCCACAGGCGCCGGGCCAGGGCGCTGACCTGGTCGTAGGGCAGGTAGGCCTCGAAGAGCACGGGGCGGCCGCCGGGCGCGTCGAGGCGCCGGTACGCCTCGAGGAGCTTGTGCCGCGGGCGCTCCAAGCGGTTCTCCGGCGCGCTCAGGTCGCTGACGCCGATGTCGGCGCCGCCCTTGGCGAGGATCGCCCGCTCGTCGGAGTAGAGGATGTGCCCGTCGGGCGCCCAGACTTTGACCCGCACGATCCGGTCGCCCAGCACCCGGAGACGCACGAGGGTGTCGAGCCGGGCCAGCGCGGCCGGGTCGCCGGTGAAGATCCCTCCTCGAGCGCCGGCTCCACCACCGCCTCGCCGTTCACCTCGCTCAGTGTCTTGGCCCCCCGGATCGCCTCCTGCGTCGACGCCCGGACGGCCAGCACGCTGCCGGCGATGGCGATGAGGATCACCACGACCAGGCCGGCGGCCATGAAGCTCAGGACCGCTTTGGGCACTTCGGAGGAGGTCCGCTCGCCAGGGGGGCGCTCGCCGGCAGGAGGGCGCGCGGAGCCGTACCCACCCAATCCCCACCGCGGCGGGAGAGAGGGGTCCCACCGCGCGCACATCGACCATGGCTAGCGTTTCCATCCAGGCATGAGGACCAACGGCGCATTCGACCGCCCGCGGCCGGGCGACCGCCTGCGGGCCCGGTGGTACGGCATGAGCAGGGCGGCCCGGGT
>JALYYN010000228.1 GCA_030946525.1 Actinomycetota bacterium
GGTGGTGGTGGCCCTGTCGGCCATGAACCTGGTGCCGGTGCCGTACATGACCCATCGCGGGCAACGGGCCATGCAGCGGTACGTGCAGGTCGGCGTGGCCATCTTCCTTCTGAGCCCGCCGGTTCTGTTCCTCGTGGCCCGCCGCTTCACCTTCGACGCGCTCTTCGTGTGCATGGCGGCCTTCGCCGTCATCGGCTGGATCCCCGTCCGCCCCGAGGAGCGTCGAGGGTTCTACGTCGAGTACCGGCGGTGGACGGGCGAACTGGCGGCGTGACGGGCCCGCCTCCCGGAAGAAGCCGATTACCGAAAGAAGCCGATTACCGAAAGAAGCTCAGCACCCCGTCACAGACCCGATCGACCACCTCCTCCGGCATGCAGGAGTGGAGGGGGAGGGAGACGATCTCGGTGGCGACGCGGTCGGTGACCCGCAGCGGGCCCTGCCGGCAGTCGGCGAAGAAGGTCGTGTGGTGGACCGGCAGCCAGTGGACGCCGGTCTCGATCCCCAGGTCGGCGAGGTGCTCGCGCAGCTCCTGGCGGCGGCCCCCGGCCACCCGGGCGTAGAAAAGGAACGGGTTCATGCCCGACAACGACCCGTCCGGCACGTCGAGCCCGGCCACATCGCCCAGGCGGTCCCGGTAGCGCTCGCAGGTGGCCTGCCGGCTCCAGCGGATGACGTCGAGCTTGGCCAGCTGGGCGAGGCCGATGGCGGCGTGGAGGTTGGAGAGGTGGTAGCGGTAGCCGGGCTCCACCACGTCGAAGTCCCAGGCCCGGGCCTGGGAGTAGGCCAGCTCGGCCGGGTGACTGGCGCCGAGGACCCGGAGGCTGCGCAGGCGGTGGAGCTCCTCGTCCGTTCGCACGACCACCACCCCGGCGTCGACGCACGACAGGGCCTTCACGGGGTCGAAACTGAACATGCAGATGTCGGAGAAGCTGCCGACCATGGCGTCGCCGAGCGACGACCCGAAGGAGTGGGCCGCGTCGTGCACCACCCGGAGGTCGTGCGCCTCGGCCAGCTCCGCGAGGGCGGCGTGGTCGGCCAGGTGGGGCCCGTAGTCCATGGAAAGGATGGCCCGCGTGCGGGGCCCGATCAGCTCGGCGACCCGGGCCGGGTCGAGGCAGAGGGTGCCTTCGAGGATGTCGCAGAGGACGGGCTCGGCGCCCACGGCGCGGATGGCCTGCACGTCGGCCAGGTGGGTGAAGGCGGCCACGATGACCTCGTCACCCGGCCCGACGCCCGCGGCGATCAGCCCGAGGTGCAGCGCGGCGTAGCCGGTGCTCACGGCCAGGGCGCGCCGTGTCCCACCCCCGATGGCCTTCTCGACGGCCAGCTCGAACTCCCCGACGTAGGAGCCCATGCCGAGCCATCCGTGGCGCAGGGCCTGCTCGGCCGCCTCGAGCTCTTCGCTCCCGATGAGGGCCTTGTAAATGGGAACGGTGGAGATGACGGTGCCTCCGCGTCGGCGTCGGGTGGCCTGAGCATCATCGTCAGGACATGAGAGGTTCATGAGAACCCGGACACAGGAGTCTGCCAGCGACGGGCGCTACGCGCTCTCCTATGGTGAACGCCGTGCCCCGACCGCTCGGCCTCGCCCTCGCCGCCGCGACCGGCGTCGCCGCCGTCCACGCTTTCCCGGGGCTGGGCAACATCGACGTCCTCCGCCGCCGGGCCCTTCCCGGACTCAGCGGCCTGGGCGCGCCGGGCCACGTCGCCCTCACCTTCGACGACGGCCCCGACCCCGCCTCCACACCGGCGTTCCTGGCCGCCCTCGACCGGCTCGGGTGGCGGGCCACATTCTTCATGCTCGGGTCGATGGTCGACCGGGCGCCGGGCCTCGCCGCCGAGGTGGCCGCCGCCGGCCACGAGATCGCCGTCCACGGCTACGAGCACCGCTCCGAGTTGCTCCGTGGCCCCCGCGCCGTCGCCGACGACCTTGCCCTCGCCATCGACTCCCTCGCGTCGGCCACCGGTCGGTGGCCGATGTGGTTCCGGCCGCCCTACGGCTCGCTGTCGACGGCCGGGCTGGTCGCCGCCCGCCGCAACCGGGTCCGGCCCGTGCTCTGGTCCACCTGGGGGCGGGACTGGCGGGCGGAGGCGACACCGGACACAGTGGTCGACGACGTCACCCGCCACCTCGGCCCCGGTGCCACCGTCCTGCTCCACGACTCCGATTGCACGTCGGCCCCGGGAGCGTGGCGCTCGGCGCTCGGCGCCCTGGACGCCCTCGGCGAGGAGTTCGAGGCCCGCGGCCTCACCGTCGGCCCCCTGGCGGAGCACGGCCTGCGGGCCGCCGGCGCCGGATGAACCGGTCACAAGCGGGGGCCGTCGCCCTCAGCCTGTCCTCTGCGCTCCTCTACGCCATCACGTCGGTGCTCCAGCAGTCGGCCGCCTGCCGGGTACCCGCCGAGCGGTCGCTGCGGCCGGGACTCCTGGTCGACCTCGTCCGCCACCCCCGCTGGCTGCTGGGGGGCGTGGCCGAGGTGGGCGCCGTGGTCCTCCAGTTCCTCGCCCTGCGGACGGGTTCGCTGCTCGTGGTGCAGACCCTGCTGGTGACCGGCCTGCTCTTCGCCATTCCGATGGCCGCCACCCTCCGCCACGAGCGCCTCAGCGCCCGGGACTGGTCGGGCACACTGCTCGCCGTGCTCGGGCTGGCCGTGTTCCTGGCCGTGGCCCGGCCCACGCGCGGGAGGGGCAACGCCTCGCCGCTGGCGTGGGCCGTGATGCTGGGCCTGGGAGGGGGCATCGTCGCGCTCCTCGTCGTGCGGGCCCCGGCTCATCCGGGGGCCCGGCGGGCGGCGGTCCTCGGGACGGCCTGCGGCATCCTGTTCGGGCTCAACGCCGCGCTGACCAAGGCCTCGGGCCATCTCCTCGACCGCGGCATCGGCCACGCCCTCACGTCGTGGGAGCCCTACGCCCTCGCCGCCCTCGGCGCCTACGGCTTCCTCCTGGCGCAGAGCGCCTTCCACGCCGGACCGCTGCCCGCCTCGCTCCCCGTCCTCACGGTCACCGACCCGTTGGTCGCCGCCGTCATCGGCGTCTTCGCCTTCCACGAGCACGTGGCCTCCTCGCCGGCCGCCCTGGCCGCCGAGCTGACCGCGGTCGTCGCCATGGTCGCCGGCGTCTTCACCCTGGCCCGTTCCCCGCTCGCCACCACCGAGACGGCGCCAGGTCCCGCGTTCCACACCGACTGACCGATTGACGCGTGGTCGGCAGCGTCTTCGTCTACGGCACGCTCATGCCCGGTGGGCCCCTGTGGCCTGCCATGGAGCCGTATGCGGCGTCCTGGCGGCCGGCGGCGGCCGCGGGCCGGATGTGGGACACCGGTCGCGGCTATCCCGCCGTGCGCTTCCTCGCCGCCGGGAACCTGGTGCCCGGCGTGCTGGTCGACATCATCCCCGGGCTCCTGGCCGAGGCGACGTTCGCCTTGGACCGCATCGAGGAGGAGGGCGTGCTGTACCGCCGGGTCGAGATCGTCACGTCCGCCGGCCCGGCAATGGCCTACGAATGGCTCGGCCCCACCGACGCGATGGCGCCTCTGACCGGCGGTTGGCCGAAGGCAGGCCCGTAGTCGGCACGACAACCTCCCGGCAACGCGGCTGCCACACTGGGAACGGACCCCGCGAGGCGGAGGGAACGGGAGCGCGATCGTGCGGACTGCTCGGGCGTGGTGGGCGATTGCGACGCTGGGTGCCGGCGTGGCGCTCGCCGCATGCTCCGCCGGCGGGGGAAAGGGGGTGGCCGCTCCGTCCGGCGGTTCGACGCCCCCGAGCGCCGGCGCTTCGGCGCCCATCTGCCAGAGGGATGGTGGCGCGGAGGTGTGCCTGGTCCCACGCCCAGGCGGTGGCTCCTACCAGATGCAAGCCAGCGGCTTCCGACCGAGCTCCGACATCCAGCTCGAACTGACCGGTCCGGGGGTCGGTCCCCCGGCCGGGCCGGCCAAGCCGATCCGAGTTGATGCCAACGGGAGATACCCGTCCGCCAACGGCGGCGGGGGCCTCGTCGTCCCCTCCGGCTCGGGACCGGTCACGGTCACCATCTCGGGCACGTCCGTATCGGGCAAGGCCGTCGTGCTTCCGGTGTCGGTCAGCGGCTGATCCAGAGGGCCCTTTCGAGCATTGCCCCACGCGGCGTCGGGGATCGACCGGGCCGGGAGCACGGCCTCGAGGCCCGACGTATCAGGCGGCATCGGGTGCGCCTCTCCTTCCCGACACCACGAGTGAGGGAGGACGCCATGACACTGGCACTGCTGCTGAAGGTCGGAGCGAGCGGGGACGTCGTCACCACGCTGCAAACCCAGCTGAAGGCACGGGGTTTCGACCCGGGCCCGATCGACGGGATATTCGGCGACGGGACGGAGCAGGCGGTCCGGCAGTTCCAGGCGGCCCAGGGCCTCTCGGTCGACGGCGTTGTCGGCCCTGACACCTGGTCCGCCCTCGGCGCACCGGAGATCGGCCTCCCCCAGCCGACGCTCGTGGCCCTGGGCCACGCCGCCGAGGATCTCTTCGGCCTGTCGCTCGGGGAGTGCTCGGCGCCCGGCGCTCCCCCCGGCTGGGGGCCGGTCACGCCGGTCCACGCCACCAACTCGCTGCACTACCAGGGCCGGGCGTTCGACGCCGCCGGCGGCGACGCGGCCATGCGGGACTACGCCGCCTGGCTGGCCGACAACTACACGGGGAGCATCGCCGAGCTGATCCACAACCCGAACGCCTCCGTCAAGGACGGTCGGCGCGTGGACCCGGGCTTCTGGGGCGACGCCACCTGGGGGGCCCACGCCAACCACGTCCACCTGGCCATCTGACCTGACCGCCGGCGGGCGGCGCTGACGGCGCCACCCGCCACGCTCAGGACGGCGGTCAGTCC
>JALYYN010000247.1 GCA_030946525.1 Actinomycetota bacterium
GAGGCCTTGGCCTCGGCGACGGCGCCAACGACGTTGTCGGAGCTGAGGTCGCCCAGCCGGAGCTGGCCCCAGAGCACCTCGGCGTCAGCGACCTCGTCGCCCTGGTCACGACCGGAGGCCATAAGGAGAAGGCGCGCCCAACGGGCCAGGTCTCCTCGCCGGGCTCGGTCGGAATTGCCCTTCTGCGCCTGAGCGGCGGACTCCATCGCCCGCTTAGCGGTCAGCCAGTCCTCGGCGAGCTCGACGAGCGAGGCCCCAGTGACAGTCGGTGGTGACGACATCTCCCGGAGTGTAGGCGGAACAACGGATACATGTCCTTATCCGTCCAGTATCGAGTGGCGGGAGACGTAGCGATCGGCGGTTCATGGCCTGGGGAGTCACGTGTGGTGTCGCGCCAACGGCATGCTCAGATTGACGGGGTGAGCGTTCTCACGGTCAATGCCGGGTTCAGTAGCCTGAAGCCGACCTTCCCGACGAGACGGTCAGCCAAAGGCTCGGCCGCCGAATGATGGATTCTGTCCGCCGACGGCGGGATGACGATGTCGGGACGGATCTCGGGTCGCCGACAAAGGAACCGTCAGAGAATTGGGCGGCGTGGGCGGCGTTGGGGAGTACGATTGAGTTGTGGAGTTTCTCGGTGCCCCGGAGTTGCTCATCATTCTGGCGGTGGCCCTGTTGCTGTTCGGGCCGGCCAAGTTGCCCAAGATGGCCCGCTCGATCGGCGAAGCGGCGAGAGAATTTCGGGGAGCGATGGCGGGCGCGGACAAGGACGAGACCGTCGGATCGCCACCGGGGCCCGCGGTCGCCGAGCTCGACAGCCGGCTGACCGACCAAGCCGCTTCGGCCCCCGAAGACCCTCGACCCGCCTGAGCGGCGGGGATCAGAGAGACGCGGCGACCGACGCGACATCCCTGGGGTAGCGGGGCACGGCGAGCAACAGCAGGAGGCCGTTGGCCACCAGAGCGGGGAGCATCACCAGGAAAGTGAGCCGCAGACCCTCGTCCCCACCTCCTCCGAGATATGCCGACATCAGCCCGAACACCAGCGGCGCCACGACGCCGGCCCCGGCGTCGGCGACGTTCCTCACCGCTTCGGCCCTGCCCCGCAACTGCGGGTGGACGACATCGAGGCGTACGGCATCGAGCACCGGGTTCGCGGCATTGATGCCCGCTGCCCCCAGCACGAGCAGGGGGGCGGCCAGGACCAACGAATGGGTCAGGCCGGCCGGTAGGAGGAGTAGACCTCCCAGGCTGTAGCCGAGCGCGGCGGTGATGAGCCGGCCGGCGACGACGCCGCGGCGCTGAAGGGCGTCTCCCAGCCGTCCGCCGGCCACCACGCCGACGAGGGCTCCGGCTCCGAGAAACGGGACCCCGAGGGCCGCCGCCAGCGTGGTCAGGTGGTACTGGTGCACGGCGAAGATGACCGCGAAGGTTTCCACGCCCACCAGGAAGAAGGTCCCGACCGAAGTGGCCACGATGACGATCACGTTGGTCCGGATGCGCAGCACATAGCGCACCGCGCTCCACAGCGGCAGACGGGCCACGTCGCCCTCGAGGATCAGGCGTGGATCGGGCGACATGGGCTGCTCGACCTGCGCGTGGGTTGAGCTGCCCAGCTGGTCAGAGTCGGCCACCGCTTCGCCGCCTCCCGTACGGGCCGGCTCGGGTAGGCGCCAGAAGGCAGCGGCGAGGGCCAAGCCCCCTGCCCCCAAGACCCAGAATGCGTAGCGCCACGACAGGAGGGCGCCGACCACCCCGCCGATCAGGAACCCGGCGGCGGTGCCCACGAGCTTGCCGCTCTGGGTGATGCCGAGGGCTCGGCCCCTGCGCTGGGCAGGGTAAAGATCGCCGATCATCGACGACGTTGTTGGGCCCGCCGTGGCCGTGACCGCCCCCAACAGGATGCGGGCACCGAGGAGCATGGCGAACGAGATCGCGGCGCCGGCCAGGCCCATGGCCACGGTCCAGGCGCCGACACCGACGGCCAGGAGGCGCATGCGGCGAGCACGGTCGGCCAGGACCCCGGCGGGGATCGTGGCGAGTGCGCCGACGAGGCTGACGGCCGCCGCCAGCACACCCACTTGGAAGTTGGAGATGTGGAACACCCGCTTGAGCACCGGAGCCAGCGCCCCCACCGCAGCCCGATCGGCATGTTCGAGGCCGA
>JALYYN010000256.1 GCA_030946525.1 Actinomycetota bacterium
CCAGGGTGACGAGAATCCCGAAAGCCGCGAACCAGGCGTAGCGGGCGGGCGCACCCCGGCGGGCGCCCTGCTCGACCATGTCGAAGTCGAGGACCAGGTTCATGGACGCCAGGCCGATGGCGAAGAGGCCGAAGACGATGCCCATCGGGCCCTGAGGCGCGCCCTGGAGCCGTACGCAGCGCCCTGGCGGCAGGCGACGACCCATGGCCGGATGTGGGACACCGGACGCGGGTTTCCCGCCGTGTCCGCTTCGATTGGCACCGGAGACCCGGTGCTCGGCGTGCTGGTCGACATCGCCGGTGACCTCGTGGCCGGGCGGTGGACCTGCTGGACCGACGTCGAGAAAGAGGGCGTGCTCTACCGCCGGGGTCGAGGTAGCGACCTGCGCCCGGCGGCGGGTCGGTGGGCGGCCAGCATCGAGCTCGCCATCCAGGCTGCCGGCACCAGGCGGCGGATTGGCGCCCATGTAGCCCACCAACAACTGAGCCCGGTCCCGGGTTCGACCTCGCGGAACCGGGCACTCCCCCGCCTAGAGCGACAGATGTGACCTACCAGCACTAGCTTCCTAGCCACTGGCCGTCGCCCAGCTACCCGACCGGGGGGGGCAGGCGTCGGCCGTTTTGGGTGACGGCCGGCGCACTCTCATGCCTCCCTGAGGCCCACTCAAAGGAAGAGTATGTGAAAGCCACTGAACCGTCGCTGCTGTTCGTGACTCTGTATTCCTGATGCTGTCCACGACGCTCCTTGAGGACGAGAGACCCAATGAAAGGTTTGAGCGCTTCTATTCGGAGACCGCTCGGTCAATGGTGCGCTTCTCGCTCCTCTTGACCAGCGACACCCAGACCGCTGAGGATATAACTCAGGACGCGTATGTTGAGGTGTACCGGCGCTTCGCCCACCTCGAGAACCCCAAGGCATATCTTCGTCGATGCATCATCAACGCCGTAAGACGGCGAGCCATGCGAGAACGACTGTCGAGGCGGTCAATCGAGCGCCTCGATACTCGGGGTTCGGCCGTTGACCAGCCCGCAGAGCTGTGTGACGTGTTCGCCGGTCTGAGCCTGCGGCAACGGACGGCGGTATTCCTTCGGTATTACCTGGATCTGTCTGAGGCGGACATGGCCACGACGATGGGATGTCGTCCCGGGACGGTTAAATCAACGCTCAGCTCAGCCCTGAGCCTTATGCGGGAGGCACTCGATGGCCCAGATTGATGACGTCGTTCGCACTGAGATTGCACGCCGAATCCAGGAGTGCGTAGTGAAGCCGGCGACCGTCCACGAGGTCATTCGCACCGCAAGGGCGAAAGAGGTTGGTCGGCGCTGGCGGCGCTTCTCAATAGTTATGGCGGGGTTGGCCTCGACGGTCGTCCTGGCTGGCGGGAACCTGGCGGTCGCGGCCGAAACCCCTGGGACAGTTCCGGCCTCGCTGCCCGGTCCCGCTGTGCCGATGGCGAGCGGAGCGTTTGTGTCGGTTGCGACGCTCCACCCATCGGGTACGACCAAGGCAGGAACTCTTTGGCTCGCTCGGGATTCCTCGGGCCGCTCCGATGGCTGCGTGAGCTTAACCGCCGAAGGAAATCGTCCACCATCACTTCTACCGAACGACCCGACCAGCGCCTCGATCCCCGCTACCATTTGTTCC
Source organism: Actinomycetota bacterium (assembly GCA_030946525.1). Classification (GTDB taxonomy): domain Bacteria; phylum Actinomycetota; class Acidimicrobiia; order Acidimicrobiales; family AC-14; genus CADCTB01. The sequence continues at coordinate 1,645 of JALYYN010000256.1, forward strand.
TTCAAGGCTGGTGGGCTGGAAGACCAAATCGGCTACGTAACGGCCAGGGTAGCGGGGAACCGCGGTCCGGTGCTCGCATACGGGTTCGTTCCATCACGGACCGTCAGTGTCACGTTGACCATGCGGAACCGCGGTTTCCTTCTCTTTCGGTTGCTGAAGCCCACCGACAAGGTAAACGCTCAGATCTACGGCGCGTCTCTCGGTTTGCCGGTGACGGCGTGGGAAGGGCCAGATCTATCCGGCTACAGCGTGACGAAGATTCAGGCTCGGGATAAGAGCGGCTCGGTTATCAGCTCAATCACCTACGGCCAGTGACCATAACGGACCGGGGCGGAGTGGCGGCGGTCAGTCCCGGCCGCGCAGGATGGACAGCAGGCGCAGGATCTCGATGTAGAGCCAGACCAGGGTGACGAGAATCCCGAAAGCCGCGAACCAGGCGTAGCGGGCGGGCGCACCCCGGCGGGCGCCCTGCTCGACCATGTCGAAGTCGAGGACCAGGTTCATGGAGGCCAGGCCGATGGCGAAGAGGCCGAAGACGATGCCCATCGGGCCCTGGCGCAGCCCCAGGCCACCGTCGACGAAGAGCCCGGCGACCAGGTTGACCATGATGAGGACGAAGAACCCGATCGTCGCGCCGACCACCATCTTGGTGAACTTGGGCGTCACCCGGATCTTGCCGCTGCGGTAGAGGCCGAGCATGACCGCGGTCACGCCCACCGTCCCGACGACGGCCTGCACGACGATGCCCGGGTAGGCGGCGTTGAAGGCCTGGCTGATACCGCCGAGGAAGACCCCCTCGACGGCCGCGTACGCCATCATCACCCCGGGATTGGTGACCTGCTTGAAGATGATGACCATGCCGAGGACCAGGCCCACCAGGGCGGCCGGCAGGGCCAGGGCCCCCAGATCGAGGCCCCACGTGACCGCCCCGGTGGCGAACACGATGGCCAGCAGGAGGGCGGTGTGGTGGATGACGTCCTCGACCGTCATCCGCCCGGTCTCCCTGGACGTGGCGCTGGGGCCGGAGTAGGCCTCCTCCAGCGGGTCGGCCGTCGGGGTCCGCTGTCCCTCTGCGAAGACCGGGCTGCGGGTCAGGGCGGGGTTGTTGCTCGTGCGCACCGTTCGACTCCTCCTCGGGGCGGGCGAAGGGCCCACCTCATCTTCACAACGTTCTGGCGACCGGAGTCGTGCCCGGCGGGCAGGACCGCGGCGGCCGGGGCACACCGGAGATCACAGCAGCGACGCGATGTCCTTGACCCCCGAGACGAGCAGGAGGACGAGGATGGCCCCGCCGATCACCGTGTAGTACCAGCGGAAGCGGTGGCCGGCCCGCCAGAACCGGCGCATGGAGGCGATGATCGCCACCGCCGACACCGTGCCGATGATCAGGCCCAACACGGGGCCGACCCCGCCGCTCAGGTCGATCAGCGGCTTGAGCAGCGGCAGCACGACGTAGGTCAGCGTGCACCGCAGGGCCGAGAGGAGCACCGACCGGCCGAAGACCTTCTCGGCGTTCCGGCCGGGGTCGCCGTTGGCCGGGACACGGAGGATGCGCCGGACGAACGCGTCGGCGGCGCCCGGTGGGCGGACCTCCGGGGTACGGGGCCGGCGTGCCTTCTCGTCGGCCCGGGTCGGAGCGGGTTGGTCCACGTCAAGAAGCTAAACGCGCCGGCGTCCTTCGGCACATCGGGCCGGCCTCCGGTTGTCCCACTGGCCCGACCGGAGGTGCGCCGGTAGGGTGGCGGGACCTTTCCGGTCGGCGGACACATCGAGCGGGGCTCTTCGCTCCCCCTTGCAGGAGGCCGATGACCGCACCACGTCAGAAGAGAGGAATCGGCGGCGCCCTCGGCGCGGCCCTCCTCGCTCTGACGGTGTCGGCGATGCCGGCGGGTGCCGGCCCGGTCGAGGACAAGCAGGCCCAGGCGTCGTCGATCGCGGCCAAGTTGGACAGCCAGGCCAGCAGCATCGTCGCCCTCGACAAGGAGCGCCGCCGGGCCGAGGACGCCCTTGCGGTCGCCGACAGCGCGGTGGCCCGGGCCCAGGACGACCTCGCTCTCGCCACCCAGCGCCAGGACGAGGCCCGGCGCCTGCTCGCCGTCCAGGCCCAGGTCGCCTACGTCGACGGCGGGTCGGTGTCCTTCATCGGGCGCATGGTCAACGCCAGCGTCAACGACGCCGCCGCCCGCCGGACCTATCTGCAGATCGCCTCCGGCGAGGACCGCCAGGCCATCGGCCGCCTCCAGGCGTCCAAGGAGGACCTGCGGGCGACGCAGCTGAGCCTCCAGCGGGCCCAGCAGACCGCGGCCGCCAAGGCCAAGGCCACCGACGCCGAGAAGGCCCGGATGGACCAGGCGGTGGCCGCTCAACGGGCGCTCCTGACCCGGACCAACGGCGAGCTGTCGTCCCTGGTGGCCGCCGACCAGGCCCGACGCGACGCGGAGTCCGCCCGGTTGGTCGCCGCCGCCGCCCCTGCCCCCGTGCCGGCCGCGGCACCGGCATCAGCATCGGGTGGGGCCGCCACCACCGCGGTGCCGGCTGGGTCCTCGCCGGCACCGACCTCGGCCCCGGCATCGCCGAAAGCGGCTGCCGCGTCGGCCTCGTCGAGCTCGACCGACGCCACCTTCGCCTGCATCCGCCAACTCGAATCGGGAAACAACTACAGCTCCCCTGGCGGGGGCGCCTACCAGTTCACCGACGCCACCTGGCAGTCGCTGGGCTACAAGGGCAGCGCCCAGGACGCCCCTCCGGCGGTCCAGGACGAGGCGGCGCGCAAGCTCCAGGCCCGGGACGGCTGGAGCCCGTGGACGACCGCGGCCCTCTGCGGCCGGGTCTGATCGTTCGGCCGGCTCTGCTCCGTCGTCAGGCCGGGCGGTCCACGGCGCAGCCCATGAGCGAGCGCAGGTGGGCCAGCACCACAGGGACGAGGGTGTTCTCGTGACCCCGGGGGCACCGGGAGTGGGGGTGGGGGTCGTAGGGCGGCGGCGGGAGCAGGTCGGCGGGAAGCCAACACGTGGGGCACGGCACCATCTCGTCGTCGAGGCTCACGGGGCGTCCTCCAGATAGAGCTCGAAGGGGAAGGCCGAGTCGACCGCGGCGTGGGAGCGGGCGTCCTCGACCAGGGTGGTCGGTGACTCCCCCGACATGGCCCCCACGGCGAGGGCCAGCGCCGCCACCTGGCCGGCGGTCCAGCCGGCGCCGAAACCGGCCAGGTAGTCGGCCGAGGGCTCCTCCGGATCGACCCGGGCGACGACGGCCTGGCGGGCGGTGGCGTTCTGGAGGAAGCCTCGGCACAGGGCCTCGACGTCGGTCATGCAGAACCTCCATAGATGTCCTGCACATACAGTACCCCGCGCTGCAGATGGCTGACCGAGGGGAACGGGACCGTTATTGACGGATGCCGACCGGAGGCGTACGACGGTGCCGACTGGTATCCCACTGCACCCCAAAGGCGCCCGCGCCCGTCGACGACGAAGGAGCCACTCCATGCCGGAGGACGTCACCCAACCCGACCCCGACAACATCCCTCCCTACGAGGGCCGCACCACCGGCCGGAGCGACGACGGGACCGGCGACGCCTTGACCCGCACGGTCGCGCGGCAGATGGCCGAGACCAAGACCGGCCGGCCGGGCGCCACCGCCAGCCCGGCGAAGGAGAGTCCGGTGCGGGCCGAGGAGGTCGGCGGAGGCACCGGAGGCGCCGGGGAGCAGACCGCCACCAGCACCGACGCCAGCACCCCGCTCGGCGTGGGCACCAGCACCACCCGCCGGGGCGAGGACGTGGTCGGGGACGACGGCGAGCAGGACCGTCACGCCACCGGCACCCAGGGCCGGACCCAGCGCCCGGTCGGCGAGTCGACGCCGCGGGAGTCGACCGGCATCGACCCTCAGGAATCCGACGGGCCGACGATGCCCGCCAGCGGCTCGTCCAGCTGAGCGGGAGGACGCCGCCCCGCAATGGGCACCATCGGCCGGGCCGGTCACCGGTCCACACGCCCTTCGGGCGTGTCGACGGGTGAATGCTCGATGGACCGGCCTCCCGGGCCGGTCGTGGACCGAGGGCAATTGCGCCGAGGCCCGGGCCCTGGCCGAGGGGCACCGCGTGCTGATGAGGGTCCGCTCCCTGCTGGCCGTGGCCGAGTCGAGCGCCTTCGCAGCCGAGGCGGCGGCCTTCACCGACAAGGCCATGCGCCTGGCCGGCGCCCACGGCATCGGGCCGGAGCTGCTTCGCTTCCCGCGAGAGTCCTTGGACGTGGTGGTCATCGTGGCCGAACTGCATCGGCTCCAGGCCGCGCTGCAGGGCTACGGCGCCGGCGGCGACGACTCGTGGGCCACCAGGACGGCCGAGTGGTCGAGCTGCCTGGACGACTACGACGTCGTGCTCGAGGCCGCCGCCGAGGTGCTCCAGCTACCGATCCCCCGGCTGCCGTACGGCTCGCGCCGGCATTTCCGACCGGAGCAGCGGGCCCGCATCGAGCGCCTGATCAGCCAGAAGGTCTCGTCGCCCTGACCGGTGCGCCCACCCGCACCGGCGAGGCGAAGCGGTCCTGGTAGTAGTCGGCCCAGTTGTCGCTCAGGTTGATCCGGCGGTTGATGTGGCTCCAGCTGAGGCAGAGGATGTGGCGCCAGGTCTCATAGACCGGCACCGTCACCTGGTAGCCGGCGAGGCACACGAACGGGATGCCTTCCCCGTCCATGGCCCGGACCCAGTGGGGGAAGTGGGCGGCGGCGGCGAGGATCTCGGCGGCGGCCGAGGCACCGTAGCGCACGTCGATCGGCCGGGTCCCCCGCCGGCGGTCCCAGTGGGCGGCCAGGTCGAGCGTCACCCGCCGGACGCCGGGCCGGTGCTCGACGCCGTCGAGCAGGCGCACCGCCTTGGGGGCGCGCCGCCGCTCGTCCCAGCACCACGAGCGCGGCTGGCGCCCGGCGGCGAGATCCCACAGCTCGGCGCACGTCCGCTGCACCCCGTTCAGCGGTCCCTTCGCCGGCAGCTCGACGGCGACGACGTCGACCACCAGCGGCGCGGCGTGGGTCGCCTCGGTCAGGTCGACCTGTTCGAGCTCCCAGTCGAGAAGGCTCCAACCCCGCTCGTCGTTCCACCGCCGAACGTTCGCCAGCTGCTCGGCCACGGGGGCGAAGATCGGCGCAGCGGCGTCCATACGAGCTCCTCGGTGCTCCTGGCGTGTCCCTCGGATCAGTCTACGTGCCTGCCGCTGGCCATGGTCGCCGGTGACATGCGGCTATTTGACCTCAAAGTATCGCCGTGATGCATCGGATATGCGAGGTAATACGTTGATCCCATGCCCGGCCACTCGTAGAATGGAGGACGGCGAGAAAGGCGGATGGGATGCTTTCAGCAGCTGCCCAGGACCACCCTGTCACCCTGACCGGGTGGTACGCCGGGTACGTCGTCGCCGCGGTGGTGATCGTGCTTGTCGTGGTCCTTGTCGCCATCATCCTGGCCCTGGTCCGCGGCATCACCGGGCTGGCCGACGACATCACCGACGTCCTCGACGACGTACGCGCCAATACCACCGCCGTCCCCGCGGTGGGCGCGCTCAACGAGAGCCTGGTGTCCGTGGTCACCCACGCGACCCAGGCCCGCGAAGCGCTGGCCGGAGGGTGACGCCCATGGCCCCGACCCTTGCCCTGGCCTCTGATCACGTCACCTTCTGGTGGATCACCCTCGGTCTCGGCGCGGTGGTGATCTCGGCGGTGATCCTGCTGCTCTTCCTGCTCGAGGTCTACGTCCGCGACCTCGACACCAGCGTCCAGCGGGCCTGGGACATGGCCGCCCGCGTCGCCACGCAGACGGCCACCACCTGGATGCTGCCCAAGACCGTCGAGCTGGTCGGAGAGCTCGGCGCCGAGGTGCAGCGCCAC
>JALYYN010000303.1 GCA_030946525.1 Actinomycetota bacterium
TCGAGTCCACGCCGGGCTGGGAGCGCCGACGCCGGAGGGCGCAGCGGGAGCCGCCTCCCGAGCCAAGACAGCCGGACATCGCCGCCCCAGAACAGCCGGTCGACGTCGTGCCCGGCTCGTAGCGGGGTTCCGTCGCAGCCTCTCGAACTTGCGATTAAACCTCGATCCCGTCGTCAGGCGGCCTTCTTGACCGCCGGGTAGCGGGTCCGGGGCGGTCGGCGGGTGCCCTTGGGCCGTCCTGGGCCTGGTGTGACGGATTTCGGTGGACTGGCGGGTGTGCCGATGGTGGCGCCAAGTCGACGAAACCCCCTGCGCACCCGAGTGGGGGTGAGCTGGGCGGGGCCCCGCGGCTTCTCCCAGGGAAGTCGCATGTCGTCGACGAGGCCGCGGGCCAGCCGTAACTGGGTGTAGGCGGCAACGATGAGCCACGTCCACCGGTCAGCCTGTTCAGGGGTGCGAAGCGCGGGGGCGGTCCAGCCGAGGGTGCTCTTGGCGAAGCGGTAGGTGTGTTCGATGTCGAAGCGCCGCAGGTAGGCCCGCCAACAGATGTCGAGGTCGGGCTGGCCCGGCCCGGACCACCACAGCCACAACGTCTTGACGGCCTGCCCGGTCGGCTTGGGGAGGTGCTCGACCTCCACGCGGATGATCGTGCCGCGCACGATCGGGGGCGCCTCGGCGCCGGCCCAGCGCCCCCGGCGACCGAGCTTGGGGTGCAGACCGTGCCACGCCTGCACGCGCACGGCGCCGTAGCGCCGGTCGCGGGTGGTGAGTTGGCGGTCGGGTGTGGTCCACGTGGCGGGTTCTGCGAGGGCGAAACGGTCGCCGTGGCGGCGGGGGCGTCCTCGTTCGCCGGGGCCCCTGGGCGCCGGGTCGGGATGGAACACCCGGTCGTTGCGGATGCGGACGAGCACCTGGGCGCGGGTGGCGGAGAGCCCGGCGCCGATCGCCACGGGGTCGTAACCGGCGTCGAAGACGAACACCGGGACCTCGCCGTCGTGGGGCAGCAGGCCGACGAGGCGTTGCACCTGCTCGATGGTCGCGTCCGTGGCGTTCATGGCCGGGGTGATGCGCTGCGCGTCGAGCGGGGCGGTCCAGGAGTCAGGCGCCCAGTCGAGCTGGGTGACCCACTGGTAGGACCAGCCGGCCACGATCGGCTGGCCGTTGGAGTGCTTCGACGCCGAGTAGTGGAACCCCCGCTCGGGGCTGGTCTCGGCGTCGCAGCGGTCCCACGTCGACGCATCGACGGCGAACACCGGCGGCCAGCCCGCCGGGCGGTGGGCGACGAGGGCACGCCGGAGCATCTCGGTGTCGAGGCTGCCGCGGGCGAGCGCCTTGTAGAGGCTGCCGTGGCTGCGCCGGAACACCGGCTCCAGGCTCAGTGACGGCACCGAGCCGACCGGCGCCGGTGCGCACAGCACCGCGTCGCACAGCTCGAACAGCGCGTCCGCCCAACTGAACAGGCAGTTGTGGAGCTCGGCACGGAACCCGACGAGCACGTCGGCGACGCCACGCTCGCCGGTGACTTGCTTGTGTCCCATGAACAGGCAGTATGACTACTGTCTGCTCTTGGGGCTGGGATACTCGCTACGGCCCGACGGGAGGGAAGCCATGGTCGGATCCACGACGGAACGCCTCGCCGACTACCAGGCCCGCTACGCCCAGCTGGCCAGCCAGCTCGCCGACATCGGGCTCATCGCCGCCGGCAGCGTCACCCACCGCTACACGCGCTGCGCCTCGGTCGGCTGCCGCTGCAACGCGGAGCCACCCCGACCGCACGGCCCCTACTACCAGTGGACCGCCAAGGTGAACGGCAAGACCGTCACCCGCCGGCTAACCCCTGACGAGGCCCGCCTCTACCAGGACTGGATCGCCAACGACCGGCAACTCCGCGCCATCATCACCAAGATGCGCCAGGTCGCCGCCAAGGCCACCGACCTGATCATGAGAGACGCCGCCGCGAGCTGAAACCAAGGTTTAATCGCAAGCTCAGGGCGACAAGCAAGGGTGACGGTCAGGCGGGTTAAGGCACCTCCGAGGAGGGTGGGCAGACCACCGACAGACCACAAAAAGACCGCATTCGCTTTCTGGGCCGGCGTGGCCAGTCCCGGCTCATCGGGGTCAGCGATGGCTCCGGCAGCTGCGCGTTATGGGCCATGGGCGACCCGAGCTTCGCCGCTCGCTGCGCATCCGTATTCCTTGATGACGAGCATCGTCGAGGTGGTTCGTCTAGGTGGATCGTCCGGACAGGCCGGCCGTGGTTCTGGAGGCTGTATCCGCCCCCCTCGACGCCGACCTGCAGGCAACCCGCACTCGAGCAGAAGTGAGGCGTCGCTCGGCCGGGTTCGTAGCATCGCTCGAGCGGATCATGGCGCTCCCGGTGGACGAAGGGTGTCGAGGGCCGCAGCAGCTCGGACCGGATCCGCCGAGAGAGTCCCATGGGACATTCCGATGGAGGCCCACCGCGCCACGACGACCAGCAGGTCAGCCCTCCTGACCGGCTTCGACAGGTAGTCGTCCATCCCTGCCTCGAGGCATCGCTCACGGTCCTCAGGCCGTGCGTTCGCAGTCATGGCGATGATCGGGGTCCGGTGGCCGGCGCCCTCCCGGACCCGCATGAGTGCGGCGGCCTCGTAGCCGTCCATCTCCGGCATCTGGCAATCCATCAGTACTGCGTCGTATCGCCTGTTGGAGACGGCGGTGACAGCGTCTGCCCCGTTGGTTACGCAGTCGACCCGGAACCCGTCTCGTTCGAGCATGGCCACGGCGATCGTTCGGTTCACTTGTTCGTCCTCGGCCAGCAGTAGTAGTCCGCGGGTCACGGTGGTCGCCTGTACCAGCATCTCCGCTGTTACCAGCCCCCGGTGCTCGCTTGGGTCGTGGGGAGTAACCATCGTGGTCAGACACTGGCGAAGTCGCTCGGGGCGGACGGGTTTGGTCAGGTACGCCGAGAGTCCGGCCTTGCGGGCCGCCTTGGCCTCGTCACTGTCACCCGAGGATGTCAGCATCACCAGCGGCAAGCCGGCCGTGGAAGGGTCGGCGGCGATCCGCCGGGCCAGCTCCATGCCGTCCATGACCGGCATGTTGAAATCGAGGATGGCGATCTCAAAGGGACGGCCGCCGGCCGCCGCCGCCCGAAGCGACTCCATCGCCTCAGCGCCGGATGCGGTTACGGCCACGTCAACGCCCCAAGCGGCGAGGGTGCCCTCGAGGACGTCCCGGTTCGTGGCATTGTCGTCCACAACCAGGACCCTGATGCCGGCGAGTGTCACTCCGAGCCCTGGGGGCGGCAACGGCGCTTGGGACTGGACCGGCGCCTCGAACCATGCGGTGAACCAGAAGCAGCTACCCCTCCCGAGCTCACTGCGTACTCCGCTGCTGCCGCCCATCAGGCCGACCAACTGCGTGGCGATCGCCAGGCCCAGCCCCGTCCCCCCGTGGAGGCGGGTCGTGGATGCATCGGCCTGGGTGAACGGTTCGAAGACCCGCTCGCAGGCTTCGGGCGTCATGCCCGGTCCGGTGTCGTCGACCTCGAAGCGCAGGAGCGTCCGTGCGCCTTGGGTCTCAGCCACGGAGGCCCTGATCACCACCTGCCCGTGGTCGGTGAACTTCACCGCGTTGCTGAGGAGGTTGATCAGGACCTGACGCACCCGCCCGGGGTCACCACGGGCCATCGTCGGTATGGCGGCGTCGAGGGCGACGATGACTTCCAGGCCCTTCGACTGGGCGCGGCCGGCCAACAGATCGGCCACGTCCTCGATCAGGGTGACCACGTTGAAGTCGATCTCCTCCATGTCGAGCTTCCCTGCTGCGATCTTGGAGAAGTCAAGGATGTCGTTCAGAATCGCGAGCAGGGCGTCACCGGAGTTCCACACCGTTTGGGCGAAATCCCGCTGCATCGGGTCGAGATTGGTGTCGAGGAGCAGCTCCGTCATCCCCAGCACCCCGTTCATCGGCGTTCGGATCTCGTGGCTCATGGTGGCCAGGAACTCCGACTTGTGACGGGACGCCTTGACCGCCTCGTCGCGCGCTGCGGCCGCCTCGGAGGACTTGTCGTTTACCCGGATGACCAGGCGGGCGATGAGAAGGGTCCCCATTGCCAGGGCGACGACCAGCACCCATAGGGCTGCGACTCGGGTGCCACCCAGTGGGCCGTGGATTCTGTCGACCGGCGCAGCGAGTACGAGGGTCCAAGGGGTCCCCTCCACCGCAACGCTGGCGAAGAACCTGCGCTCCCGCTCCTTGACCAGGCCAGTGGCGCCGCGACCCACCGCCTGAGCCAGGGCCGGGTCCTGGGTCTGCAGCGTCGAGCCGAAGGCATCGGGCCCGCGATTGCTGGCAACGACCGCTGATTTGGCGTCGACCAGATACGCCTGGTTCGGGCTGATCTGCCCGGCGTTCTTGAGGAAGGAGGCCAACGGAGTCGTGGCCACGTTGAATCCGCCGCTGAAGACCCGCCTTCCAGTAGGCGTGTCGAAGGGCACGGCGAAGGCGACGATGGGCACGCCCAGGGCGGCCGAGGGCACGACGGTGGAGATGGCGGTGCCTCCGGCCACGGCCAGGCGCAGGTGCTCGTACTTGGCGCTGAGGTCCTGGCCGATGACGGCGGGCGCCGGCGGCTCGACCTTGAGGGCGCGGCCGGTGTCGTCGAGCAGAACCGCAGCCGGATAGTCGAGCGCTTTCGTGACAAGTCGAAAGTCCTCGTCCGTCATGGTGGGAGCAGCCAGCAGGGCCACCGCCTGCTCTCGTTCACGGCGAAACAGGTCCTCGACGTAGCTCTGCACGAACTGGGCTCCGACAGCGGCCCGGAGGCTGAAACGGGCTTCCAGTTCCCGCTTCCCTGAGTCCTGGACGTGCAGCACCCCACCGACGGTCGCGCAGACCGTGGTGAGCCACACTGCGAGCGGCACGAGACGGCGCCAGCGAGAACCGTCGGCACTCCCCGAAGTCCGCGCGTTACTCACTCGTCGGCCATGGTGAGGATTGTCGGCAGCTCGGCCGGAGACTGTAGTGAGGCGCGCTGATGTCCGCTCGTCGAACCTGGACGCGTTGACATCGAATCCTGCGCGTGGGTAATGACACGGCGCCGGGGAAGGGCGCTGCCATTTGGGCGCTGCCATCTGGGCCGCGTCACCGCCCCCGGCCGGGTTATGGGCGGCTCCTTGGTCGAACCCCCCATTCGATACGAGCGAACAAGACGGATCTCGCCCGACGCCCGGTACTGCACCAGTGGGCTGCAAGGCGCCGCCGCCGGCTCATTCGGGGACGCGCGGCATAGGCGCCTGGGCCGGGAGCACCCGGCGTTCACGATACGATATTTTTCACCTGGAGATCACGCTTCCGCCAGAAGGCACGGGGTCACCGACGACGACATCGCCCATGCAATCGAGCACGCCCTCGCTGCCGGAGAGTACGCGGATGGCAAAATGCTCTACCTCGGGCCAGACCACGCCGCGAATTTGCTCGAAGTGGTTTCGGTTCTGCGTGAGGACGGGACCGAGATCGTGATCCACGCCATGCCTATGCGTCCCGAGCACGAGCCATTTCTGCGCGATGAGGGAGACAGTGAGGTCTGAGAGCCCATCCCACGGCCGATCGGCCGCCGGCGCTGAGCTGACCGACGAACTTCTTGAGACGATGGCCGACGAAGCCGAGGCCCGACTCGACACTCCCAAGCTACGGCGTCGGCCAGGACGCCCGGCCATGGGTCGAGGTGGTGGACAACCACCGTTCGTCGCCGCCGCAATCCCCCAGACGTCGGCGTCGGCCGGGCCGACGTGTCCGGAGCGGTCCGAGGCCGAGCCGGCGCGGGTCGACATCGTGGGCTTCGCGTTCTGCCCGGCCGTCCTCACGGTGCCCATCGGCTCCGAGGTGCGTTGGGTGAACGCCGACCTTTCCCCCCACACCGCGACCGACGACGGGCCCGACGGGACGATCGACTCCGGGCCCTTGGCCCAGGGCCAGTCCTGGTCCCGCCGCTTCACGCGTCCGGGGACCTACTCGTTCTACTGCCGACTGCACCCCGGCATGTCCGGCACCGTCATCGTCGCCGGATGAGGACCCGGGGGCTTGTGCCGGTGACGGTCCGGTGGACCCGGACGGGGCGCTTTCGCCTGTTCTTGGCTGCGGTCGCGGTGACGGCCGCCGCCGGATGCGGCGGAGGGGGCGGAGGGGGCGGTGCAGCCGCCAGCCGGGACGTCGGTGCGGGCATGGGTCCGCCTCTGGCCGCCGAGTCGGGACTTCCGGTGACGTTTTCGTCCCGAACCTTCGTCGACAGAACCCGGTCGACGCCGGCCCAGGGCGACGCGCCGGAGCAGCCGTCCCGGACGCTGATCACCACCGTCGCCACGCCTGACGGACCCGGCCCGTTCCCGCTGATCATCTTCTCCCATGGCTTCGGCGGCAGCGGTGAGGACTACGCCGACGTGCTGCGGGCCATCGCGTCAGCGGGCTACGTGGTGGCTGCGCCCGACTTCCCGCTCACCTCCGCGGGCGCCCCCGGCGGGCCCCAGCGTGGCGTCGACGCACCTGAGGCCCAACCGGGCGACGTGCGGTTCGTGATCGACGAGCTCCTGCGCCTCAATGGCGATCCCGCCGACGCGCTGTCGGCCCGGATCGACCCCCGGCGCATCGGGGCCGCCGGTCACTCCATGGGCGCGGGGATCACCATGGGTGTCGCGTACAACTCCTGCTGCCGGGACGTGCGGATCCGCGCGGGAGTGCTGATGGCCGTCGACCCACCGACGCAGTATCACGGGGACTACTTCGTCCCGCCCGTCGTGCCCGTCCTGGTCATCCACGGCGGCCAGGACGAGGCCCTGCCGTATCAGGGCGGACGCCGGGCCTACGCGGACGCCGAACCGCCGAAGTTCTTCCTGACCGTCCTGGGCGGCGACCACAACTGGCCTTACAGCGCGGCGGCACAGCCGGAGGGCGCCAGCGTGGTCATGGCTGCCACGGTGGACTTCTTCGACGCCTACCTGAAGGGGCGAGCGGACGGCCTGAGCCGGCTGCGGGCTGATGCGGACAGGCCGGGTGTCACCAAGTTCGAAAATGTCGTCCGGTAGCTCGGGGCCGTGGGCCGCGCCCGACGGAGGGGCTCCGGTTCGTGACGGTCAGTCGGTGAGGACGTCCGCTCAGCCGTCGCGCCTCGAGAGGACCAGGCCGCCCCCGGCAAACAGGACGGCGAGGACCAGTAGCACGGCTCCGAGCCTCGTGCGGGGGTGGGTATCGCCGGCCACTGGTCCCAAGAGCCCGGGAAGTGACTGGCAGGCGACAAGTAGGTAGGTCACGGCGAGCGCCGCGGTGAGCGTGGCGGCGGCCCCCATGGCCGCCGCGATGGCCCGTCTGGGGAACGTCACCACCGAATGCTCGCACGGGTCTCGAGGGTCCGCACGGCTACGGCACGCACATCGGGCCCGGCCGGCACCCCCCATGGACGCAGCGCTATCGGGATCAGGCCCCCGCCGTCGTCGCGCCCGACACGCCCGGATAGGTTGCCGGGCATGGACTGGAAGCTCGAGCTCGTGTCGGTTCCCGTGAGCGACGTCGATCGGGCCAAGGCGTTCTATGTGGATCAGGTGGGTTTCAACGCCGACCACGACCACCAGGTGCACGATGCGCTTCGCTTCGTGCAGCTCACGCCGCCGGGGTCGGCGTGCTCCCAGCAGGGACTTCAGGTCGTGGTCGAGGACGTGGCCCAGGCCCGCACTGAGCTCATCGGCCGCGGCGTGGCCGCGAGCGATGTCGACGTCCAACCCTGGGGCTCCTTCGTCACCTTCGCCGACCCGGACGGCAACACCTGGTCGCTCCAGCAGCTCCCGCAAGGCCCCTGACGGACCGCCGGACGGCGGACGGTCAGGAGGCGGGGTTGTCGGGAAGCCCCCCGTCGAAGACGCGATACGTCTCGTAGATGTCCTTGCAGGCGGCGCACATCGGCAGGCGGGTCGGGTCCCGCTGGGGGACGAACACCATGCCGCAGAGGGCTTCGAGCGGCGTGCCGTAGATCCTCGCCTCAACCACCTTGGCCGCGGCGTCGCCGTCGGTCTTGACGATGTGGGCGACCTTGGACTCGCCGGTGGTCGTCTCGTCGTCCGTGCGGGTGACGACAACCTCTTTGACGCCGGTGCTGAGCGGGGCAGCCATGACCACGAGGCTACCCACGCAGGGCTGGCCCGGCTGGCCCGGCGGGCACCGGTCAGCTGGTCGGCGGAATGAACTCGGGGTAGTCGAGCAGCCGCAGCCACGACCCGTCGGCTTGGCGGCGCACGACCTGCGCCCGGGCGCCGGCGCCGTCGGTGGGCGGTGTGGAGGTGAGGGCGATGTCCCCGCTCACCAGGGTGGGCAGGGGCTCCTCCGGCTCGAAGTGCGGCCGGTGGGCCAGGACCGACGCCCACAGTTCCCGGATGGCGGTCCGGCCGACGGTCTGGCGGCCGGGCGGGTAGGCCATCACCGCGTCCTCCTCGTAGAGGTCGGCGACTCCGTCGGCGTCACCGGCATTGGAACGCTCGACGAAGAGACGGGTGATGTCCTCCGGCCGCATCGCCTTCTCCTGTGCAGTCACGTGGGACCTTCCTTCCTGCCGGCTCGTTGTCGCTTCCACCTTCGCGCTCGTCGAACCAGCAGTCCAACAGATGGTTGTCGTGCCTACTAGCATTGGCAGTCATGGATTTGCGTCAGCTCGAGTACTTCGTGGCCGTCGCCGAGGAGGCCAACTTCACCCGGGCGGCGCGACGGGTGCACATCACCCAGTCCGGCGTCAGCGCCCAGGTGCGCCAGCTCGAGCGGGAGCTGGGAGCCGACCTCATCGACCGGTCGAGCCGCACCGCCACGCTGACTCCGGCGGGCGCCGCCGCCCTCGGACCCGCTCGGGCCGCGCTCGCCGCCGCCGCCGAAGTCCGCCACGCGGTGGACGACGTCAACGACCTGATGCGGGGACGGCTGGCGGTCGCCATGGTCACCGGATGCACCGTCACCCCCCTCTTCGACGCCCTCGCCACCTTCCACATGGCGCACCCCGGCGTCGAGATCACCCTCTCCGAGGACAGCTCCGACCGGATGATCGAGCAGGTGCGGGCCGGCGTCGTCGACCTCGCCCTCGTGGGCTGCGCCGCCGCTCCCCCGGCGGACCTGGGCTCCATCTCGATCGTCAGCGAA
>JALYYN010000434.1 GCA_030946525.1 Actinomycetota bacterium
GCACCACGCCGTCGCTCACCGGACCCACCGGCGGCACGTGGCGGCGCGCCTGGGCCCTCGACGCCGCCGCCTCCGGCCGCACCGGCCGCCGCTCCTGGCCCTGACCCGCCTCCTGGGCTTCTTGTCGCGCTGAAGGTCCCTCCACGGCCCTGAGCGCGCCAAGAAGGCGAGTCAAAGGAGGAGGGCGTCGAACTCCGGGGTGCCGGGAACCACTGTGGACAGCCCCGGCACCGAGGCAAAGGCACGGTCCGCTGACGTCAGGGTCAGAGACCGCCGCAGGCACACGGCGGCCAGCACGCTGTCGAACGAGCCCAGGTCGTCACGGCCCTCGAAGAGGGCCAGCCCTTCGAGGAGGTCGTCGGTGACAGGCGCCAGAAGGGGCGACATCAGCCCGGCGAAGGCGCGAGCCAGTTTCGCCGCGTCCTGGCGCGTGCGGCGCCGGCTCCGGACGTGGGAGAACTCCTGGATGACCTCGAGCGTCGTCGTCGCCGGGAGGCCGTCCCCGACCATATCCACGAACCGACGGCAGGGCTCCTGCAGGGGATGGTTCTCGCCGACGGCATAGAGCAGGACCGTCGTATCGACGACGATCAGGCCCACTTGCTGCGGGTCTCGAGGATTTCCCGTTTCAAGTCGACCGGATCCTCGGGGAGCGAGATGGACTCCGCAGCCAGGATGGCATCGGCCGCCGCCCGCCTCTCCGGATCGATGGCCGGGTACCGGGCGTCGATGGCATCGCGAACCAGCACCGCGATAGAGGTGCCCCCTTCAGTGGCCCGCCGCACGAGGCGCTCGTAGCGCTCGTCGTCGAGGAGAATCTGGAGCCGCCGAGTGAGCATGTTTGCACCGTAGCATGCACATGTCTAACCGGTGCATACGCCTGACAGGGCACTGCCAGCTCGTCCGATCAGGTAGGCCGTGAGCGGCGCGTGCGAAGGGGGCAGGGCGAACCAGATGGGGCCAGCGTCGGCGAGTACGGCGCGTCTCAGCGGTGTCGGGTTCGGCACGGAACGCTCGCCAACGACGAGAATGCCCGCCGTGGTCCTCGCCCTGACCCGGAGCCAGGAGGCCGCCCGGCTGGGGATCGGCGCCGCCGTGGCCCTCGCCGCCTGGTTGGTGCTGCTCGGGCTCCTGGCCGTGGCCACCCGGGCCCGCCGGCCCGACGCGGCGCCGGCGTCGATGGAGATGGGCGGCGAGGAGCCGCCGGCGGTGGTCAGCATGCTCACGAGCGGGTGGAAGGTCGGCCGCGAAGCAGTCCCCGCCACCCTCATCGACCTGGCCGCCCGCAAGGTCGTGTCCATCGAGGCGGTGGGGCCCGACCGGTTCATGGTCCGCCTGCCGGCCTCGGCCCGCTCGGCGGCGGGGCCGCCCGGGCTGACCCCCTACGAGGACCAGGTGCTCGGCCACGTGCGGCGATTGGCCGCCCCGGACGGGACGCTGGCCTGCGAAGCGCTCACCACCGGCCCCGAGGAGCAGTCCAAGAACTGGTGGAAGACCTTCGAGACGGTCGTCCGCAAGGATGCCCGGGACCGTGGCCTGTCACGGGGCCGCTGGAGCGGGTGGATGAAGGTGGTCCTGGCCGTGACCGCCCTGGCCCCCTCGGTCCTGGCCGCCCTGGCCCTGGTCGTGCTGCCCAGCCAGAACGGCAGCGGCAGCAGGAGCGACGACAACCCCGTCGGCGCCGCCCTGGGCATCACCGCCATGGTCGAGTTCGCCCTCCTGGCCATCCCCGGGAAGCTACGGGCCGAGCGCGACACCCCGGCGGGACGGGCCGCCGCCGCCCGCTGGCTGGGCCTGCGGAAGTACCTGTCCGAGGACGGCACCTTCTCCGACGCGCCACCGGCCGCGGTCGCCGTCTGGGACCGCTACCTGTCCTACGGCGCAGCCATGGGGGTGGCGGCCGCCGCCGTCCGGGCCCTGCCACTGGGCAGTGAGTCGGACAAGGTGGCGTGGAGCCACCAGGGCGGCCGCTGGCGGATGGTCCGGATCGACTACCCGAAGCGCATCCCGCCGGGGTGGGGCAAGCACCCGGCGCTGGCGTCGGCCATCGGTCTGGCCAGCCTGGCCGCCGGGCTGTTCGTCGCCCGCATCTTCTTCCCGGCCATGCTGGACGAGGCCTCCCGCCTGCTCGACACCACCCGTGACCAGGGCGTCCATGCCCTCGACCTGCTGGGCGTGGCCCTGCTCGCCATCCCGACCGTCGTCACCGCCGTCTGGCTCATTCGCGCCGCGGCCATGCTCGTCGCCGCCGTACCCGACCTGTTCGCCCGGCGGGAGGTCGACGGCGTGGTGCTGCGCATTCGACCGCATGAGAAGCAGCCGTACCTGGCCGTCGACGACGGGACCTGCACCGAGATCAGGGCGTGGCTGGTCGAGCCGGCCGTCCTGTACGGCGCCGGGCTGTCGCAGGGCGACGCAGTCCGGGCGACAATCAGCCCCCGCCTCGGCCACGTCTACGCACTGGCGGGAATCCCGGCTGACGGCGCCCATCCCTGAGGTACATTTGCGCCGCACCACCCGGGGCTGAGGCAAAGGCGCCTCTTCGCAGAGACCGCATCGACGAGGAAGCGCCCCGGTCCTCCACCGCTACCCCGACGCGAGGTGACCCATGTCCAAGTGCATCGTCCGAGAGCTCGACGCCTGCGGTATCGGCTTCGTCGCCAACGCCTCCGGCCGGGCCACGCGCGATGTCGTCGCCGCCGCCCTGGGCGGCCTGGCGTGCGTGAAGCACCGCGGCGCGGTGGCCGCCGACGCCCGCTCTTCCGACGGGTCGGGCCTGCTGGTGCCCATCCCGGCCGCCATCTTCGGCGAGCGCAACGGCCTGGCCATGCTCTTCGTG
>JALYYN010000317.1 GCA_030946525.1 Actinomycetota bacterium
GGTCCGCCGCCGCAGCAGCGACGGCGCGCCGGCGGCCGGTCCGGGGCGACCCTCGCGACCGCCCCGCAGTGGCGGGGCGTCGAGCGCCGGCCGGGGACAGGGACCCCGACCTTCACGAGACCCGTCCCGGGCGCGCCGGGAGGAGCCGGACCTACCCGGGAAGTGGGGCAACGTCACCCGGCGGGGCGCCCGCGCCGTCCGTCCTGCCGCCGATCGTGAGGCGGAGCCCGAGCGGGACCGGGGCCGGCCTCCGGCGTGGGAGGCCGAGCAATGGACCCGGGACGCGCCGGCGGCCGGCCCTGCGACGGCCGCCGCTCCGGCCCCGACGTCGTCGCGGCGACGCAGCCGCAGCGCGTCCAAGGTGATCGCCGCCGAGGTGGGCGCCGCGGTGGAGCGCGGGGTGGCGGCGCGCGTCGAGCGCAAGCTCGGCCAGGCCGCCGACGCCTTCGAGCAGGACCACCTTCCCGACGCCCTGCGTATCCTCCGACCGCTCAGCAAGGAGGCGCCCAACGTCCCGGCCGTGCGCGAGCTGACCGGTTTGGCCTTCTACGGCACGGGTCAGTGGGCGGCCGCGGCCAAGGAGCTGGAGGCTTTCCGTAGCCTGGCGGCGTCGGTCGAGCAGCATCCGGTGCTGGCCGACTGCTATCGGGCCCTGGGTCGGTACGCGGCGGTCAACGAGCTCTGGGACGAGCTGCGGGAAGCCTCGCCCGGCGCCGCGCTGGTGACCGAGGGTCGCATCGTCGCCGCCGGAGCCCTGGCCGACCAGGGCGATGTGGCGGGCGCCATCCGGCTCCTCGAGCGGGGCCCGGTGAAACCCACGCGGTCGGCTGCGTCGCACCACGCCCGGCTCTGGTACGCCCTCGCCGACCTGTACGAGCGGGCGGGCGACACGCCGAGAGCCCGAGAGCTCTTCGCCCGGGTGGTGGCCGCCGAGCCGGGCCTGGCCGACGCCACCGACCGCCTGCTCGCCCTGGGCTGACCGGGCGGGATCCCCTGGCCGGCCACCGGTTTGGCTGATCCGGGCCGCCGGAGCGGCTCGGATCCGCCAAACTGCCGACTGTCCCAGGTCCCCGGTATCGTCTCTTCCGGCGCTTCCCCCTCGCCTCGTGACACGACGAAGGGAAGAGCGGAAATGACGAACGTGGTGGTGCTGATCGGGCGCCTGGCCCGGTCCGCCGAGGTGCGGGAGCTACCGTCGGGCGACCGGCTGGTGGCGTACGAGCTGACCGTGCCCCGGGAGGGGGAGCGGGCCGAGAGCGTGCCCGTGGTGTGGATGGGCGCTCCAGCCAGCGCCGCCGACCACGACGTCGACGAGCAGGTGGTCGTGGTGGGACGGGTGCGCCGCCGGTTCTTCCGAGCCGGTGGCGCCACCCAGAGCCGTACCGAGGTGGTCGCCGATGCGGTGGTGAACGTGCGGCACACCAAGCGGGTAGCGACGGCCCTCGAACGGGCCCGGGTCCGGCTCGCCGAGGTCGGCGTGTGATGAGGCGGCGGTGCCGGTGTTCAGCCGGCGAGCCGGCGGAACACCATGCCCGTGCGGGGCTTGGGATGGAAGAAGGTGGTCTTGGTCGGCATCCGCCGCCCGGACCGGGCGGTGCCGGCGATCTGGTCGACGGCCACCGGTCGCAGGAGCACGGCGGCCGAGGCCGCGCCCGACGCGACCTGCGCAGCCACCGAGTCCAGCGAGTGGTCGAACGCCAGCGTGTGCGCGGGCAGGCCGGCCAGGGCGTCGTCGAGAAGGGCGGCGTCCGGGCGGCCTCCTTCGCCGTGGACGGCAACCTCCTGGCGGGGGCGCAGGAGCATGAGCACCTCGCCGGGCAGGAGCAGCCCCAGGGCTCCCTCGGCCTCCATGCGCTCGGGGAGGCCGGCGACGGGCGGCCGGGCGGCGACCGGCTCGAAATGCTTCTCCAGGGCGCCGACCAGGTCGAAACCGGCCGGGAGGCCGGAGATCACCCGGTGGATGGGGCGCACGCCGGCCTGGCCGTCGGCCAGCTCGCAGACCAGGGCCAGGATCAGGTCGTCGTCGCCTGCCGCCCCTCCCCGTGCCGCCCGCTGCTCCCGGCGGAACTGGAGGGCCGTGGCGTAGCGGTGGTGGCCGTCGGCGATCACCACCGGAGCCGAGGCCACGGTGGCCTGGACGGCCTCGACCAGCCCCGGCCGGGTCAGCCGCCACAGCCGGTGGTGCACACCCTCCTCGTCGGTGCAGCGGGCGGTCGGTGGACCGGACGGCGTGACCAGTTCGGTGAGGCCGTCCGCCATGGAGAGGCCCCAGACCGGGGACAGGTCGGCCCGGCACGCCCGGAGCAGGTTCAGCCGGTCGTCGCGTACCTTGTGCTGCGTCTCCTCGTGGGGGAGCACGGCGCCCTCGCCCGGAGGGCTTACCTCCAGGGCGCCGAGCACGCCGGCGATCTGGCGGCTGTGGCCGTCGGGGTCGTGATAGCCCATGCGGTAGGCGTAGAAGCCGGGCTCGGGGTCGGTGCGCAGGATGCCCTGGGCCAGCCAGTCCTCGAAACGGCGCCCGGCGACGGTGTACCGGTCGACCCCGGGCTCGGGTCGGGCCAGGTCGACGTGGACAACGTTGTACGGGCTGCGGGCCTCCAGCTCGGTCTGGGCGTCGGGACCGATGACGTCGTACGGCGGCGCGACCACGTCGTCCAGATCGACCCGGTCGAGGTCGTAGCGGACACCGGCGAAGGGATCGAAGCGGGGCACCTCCCCTGCCTAGCAGAGCGGGGCCCGGGGCCAGGGAGGCCGGGAGACGCCCCAAGGTCAGCAGGCGGGCGAGGGCTCGGGGTCCGGGAGTCGGGAGGGGCGCAACCGTTCGCGCAGGAAGAGGGCGACGAGGGCCCCGAAGACGAACCCGCCCACGTGGGCCACCCACGCCACCCCGCCCGAGCCCTGGGTGAAGAACTGGGTGACGAACCAGAAGCCGAGCAGCCACTTGGCGGGGATGTCCCGGAAAAGGACGATGAAGACGAGGATGATCAGGGAGCGGATGCGGACGTTCGGGAACAGGACGAGGTAGGCGCCCATCACGCCGGCGATGGCGCCCGACGCACCCACCACGGGAACCGTGCTGTGCGGCTGGACCAGGATGTGGGCGGCGGAGGCCACCACGCCGGCCAGCAGGTAGAACCCGATGTAGCCCGGGATCCCCATCCGGTCCTCGATGTTGTTCCCGAAGATCCAGAGGAACAGCATGTTGCCGCCCAGATGGATCCAGCTGGCGTGCAGGAACATCGTGTAGAGGAGGGCCAGCCAGACCGACTTGTCGGGAAAGACCGGGCTGCCGGTCCGGCTCGCCCCGGTCTCGCAGGCGGTGTCGTTGCCGTCCTGGATGGTCCGGACGATCTCGTCGTCGGTGAGGGGCCGGCCCTGGGTCACCTCGCAGGGGATGGCGGCCACCTGGTAGGAGAACCGGTCCTGGTTGCTGTTGGTGTCGAAGGGCCGCTGCACGAACACGTAGACCCCGACATTGATCAGGATCAGCACCACGGTGACGATCGGGAACCGTCTCGTGGGGTTGTCGTCCTTGAGCGGAATCACCGCCGGCGAGCTTAGGTCCGCCCTCCGTGGCCTCCGGACCGGCGGGTAGTCTCGTTCCGTGGCCGCAGACGACCTGTTCAAGCGCTATCTGGAGGTCGGCGCGACCATGCTCGGCATGTCCCGGGAGCGCGCCGAGGGCATCGTCCGCGACCTGGTGGCCTCGGGTGAGGTGGCCAAGGGCCAGGCCACCAAGGCCGCCGACTGGCTGGTGGAGCGGGGCCGGACCGGCGGCGAGGAGCTGAAGGAGCTGATCCGGGGCGAGGTCCGCCAGCAGGTGGCCGCCCTGGGCCTGGCCACCCGGGAGGACATCGCCCGCCTCGAGTCCCGGATGGATGCCGCCGCCCCGGCCGCCCCCGGGGCGACGGGGCTGGCCGCCACCCCGCGGGCGACCCACGGGCCGGCGGCCGCGCCCACCCGGCAGCCACGGAAGGCGGCTGCGGTGGCCAAGAATCCGAAGCCGGCGTCCGGTGACGACGCCGCCGCCGGTACGGCGGTGGGCGCCGGCATCACCCGGTCCGGGTCGGTCAGGCGGCGCGGCGCGGCTGCGGGGGCCGGGCCGCCGGGTGCCGCCCCTCCCGCCGGCGAAGCCGTCCCCCCGAAGGACTGATCGCCCTGCGCCGGCGGCTCGACACGGAGCTGGTGCGGCGGGGACTGGTCTCCGGCCGGGACCGGGCCCAGGAGGAGATCGCCGCCGGACGGGTGCTCGTCCGGGGGGCGCCGGCCACCAAGGCGGCCCGGCTGGTCTCGGCCGACGAGCCCGTCGCCCTGGCCGGCCCCGGACCCCGCTTCGTCAGCCGGGGCGGGGCGAAGCTCGACGCCGCCCTCGACCGGTTCGGTGTCGACCCGGAGGGTCGGATCGCCCTCGATGCCGGGTCGTCCACCGGCGGCTTCACCGATTGCCTGCTCCAGCGGGGGGCGGCCGGGGTGGTGGCCGTGGACGTGGGCCGGGGCCAGCTGCACGAACGCCTCCGCACCGATCCCCGCGTCACCGTCCTGGAACGCACCAACGTCCGCCACCTGACCCTCGCCGACCTGGGGATGGATGGGTCGCCGTTCGACCTCGTCGTCGCCGACCTGGCCTTCATCTCGCTGCGGACGGTGGCCCCCGCCCTCCTCGGCCTAGCCGCGGTGGGCGCCGACCTGGTGCTGTTGGTCAAGCCGCAGTTCGAGGCCGGCGCCGCCGACGCCAGCCGGGAGCGGGGCGTGATCCGCGATCCTCGCATCTGGCGCGACACCGTGGAGCGGGTGCTGGGCACCTTCGCCGGGCACGGGGCGGCCATCATGGGGATCATGGTCTCGCCCCTGACCGGCGCCGAGGGCAACGTCGAGTTCCTCGCCCACCTCAGGATGCAGGTCGGCGCGGCCACCGCGGCCCCGCTCGACATCGGTTCCGCGGTGGGCACGGCGGTCGACGAGGCGGTGGCGCGCGCCGCCACGGTGGCCTGACGTGGCGGTCGTCGGCCTCGTCGTCCACGAGCACCGCCCGGAGGCGGCCAGGCTGGCCCGGGACGCGGCGCGCTGGCTCACCGATCGCAACCACCGCGTGCGCATGCCCAAGGCCGATGCCGGCAACGTCGGCCTGGGCGAGCTCGGATGCGAGGCCGGCGAGCTCACCGCCGGGCTCGACCTGGTGGTGACCCTGGGGGGGGACGGCACCATCCTGCGGGCTGTCGGCCTGGTCAGCCGGGCCGGGGTGCCCATCCTCGGCGTCAACCTCGGGCGTCTCGGCTACCTGGCCGATCTCGAGCCCGAAGGCCTCATCGAGGCGCTCGAACGGTTCCTGTGCGGCGACTACGCCATCGAGGAGCGGATGATGGTCTCCGCCTCCATCGAACGGGCCGGCGAGCCGCGGTCACACGCCGGGCCCGTGATCGTCGGGCAGGACGCCGACCTGTGGGCCCTGAACGAGGTGGTGATCGAGCGGCCGGCGGCCGGCCACACCGTGCACGTGGCCGTGTCCGTGGAGGGCCGGTTCTGGACCACCTACGCGCTCGACGGCCTGATCGTCTCCACCCCGACCGGGTCGACGGCGTACTCGTTCTCGGCCGGTGGCCCGATCGTCTCGCCCAACGTTCGGGCGCTGCTCATGACGCCGGTGTCGGCCCACATGTCCTTCGACCGCAGCCTGGTCGTCGACGCCGCCGACTCGGTGCGGGTCGAGGTCACCGACCGCCCGGCCATGCTCGTCCTCGACGGCCGCGAAGTGGGCCTGCTCGGCCGGGGTGACGCGGTGGTCTGCACCGAGGCCCCCGGCTGCGCCCGCTTCGTGGCCCTCGCCTCGGGTGACTTCTACGGGATCATCAAGGCCAAGTTCGGCGTGGCCGACCGTTGAGCCCGATACCGGTACCGAGCTGATGCTGGCCGAACTGCACGTGCGCGACCTCGGGGTCATCGCCGACCTCCATCTCGTCCTGGGCGAGGGCATGACCGCCCTCACCGGCGAGACGGGCGCGGGCAAGACCCTGGTGGTGGAGGCCATCGAGCTGTTGATGGGCGAGCGGGCCGACGCCGTGCTGGTCCGCCCCGGCGCCGAGGAGGCCCGGGTCGAGGCCCGTTTCGTCCTGGACGGGCAGGAGACGGTGCTCGCTAGGGCCGTGCCGCGTTCCGGGCGGTCGCGGGCCTACGTGGACGGGCGGCTGGCGACCGCCGGGGAGCTGGCCGGGCGGGGCCGGGACCTGGTCGACCTCCACGGCCAGCACGCACACCAGTCGCTCCTGTCGCCCGGGCTCCAGCGGGCCGCCCTCGACCGCTTCGCCCGCGTCGACCTGCGCCTGCTGGCCGCGGCCCGGGCGGCGGCGAAGGAGGTCGAGCTGGCGCTCGCCGGCCTGGGGGGCGACGCCCGGGCCCGGGCCCGGGAGATGGACCTCCTGCGCTTCCAGATCGCCGAGCTGGAGGCGGCTGCGGTGGGCGATCCCGACGAGGACGCCGCCCTCGAAGCCCGGGAGGACGCCCTGGCCGACGCCGCCGCCCACCGGGACGCGGCCGCCCACGCCTACCAGGCCCTCACCGGCGACGACGCACTGGGCCGGGCCGTGGAGGCGTGCGCCGGGCGGCGACCGTTCGCCGACCTGGAGGCTCGGCTGCGGGCGCTGCAGGCCGAGGTGGCCGAGGTGGCGACCGACCTGCGCCTGGCGGGCGACGCCATCGTCGACGAGCCCGAGGCGCTCGACGTCGTGAGGAGCCGGCGCCGGCTGCTGCACGACCTCTGCCGCAAGTACGGTGAGCAGCTGTCCGAGGTGATGGCGTACGAGGCGGAGGCGCGTGGCCGGCTGGCGGAGCTGGAGTCCCACGGCCTGAGGGTCGAGGCCCTCGAGCGCGAGCGGGCGGCGACCGCAGCCGGCGTCGAGAGCGAGGCGGCCGCGGTTGCCGCCGCCCGCCGGAAGGGGGCGCCCGCTCTGGCCGCCGCCGTCCAGGCCCACCTGCGGACCCTGGCCATGGCCGGCGCCCGACTCGAGGTGGTGGTGGGCGGCCCCGGCCCCGCCGACGATGTCGAGTTCCTCCTCGCCGCCAACCGGGGTTCCCCGCCGTTGCCCCTGGCCAAGGTGGCATCGGGCGGGGAGCTGGCCCGCGCCATGCTGGCGGCCCGGCTGGTCCTGAGCGAGGCCCCGCCCACCCTGGTCTTCGACGAGGTGGACGCCGGTGTCGGCGGCGAGGCGGCCGTCGCCGTCGGTCGGGCCCTGGCCACCCTCGCCGACGACCACCAGGTGCTGGTCGTCACCCACCTCCCCCAGGTGGCCGCCTTCGCCGACCACCAGGTCGCGGTGACCAAGCGGGAGCGGGCGGGGACCACCGTCGCCTCGGCCGCCCACGTCGTCGGCGCCGACCGGGTGGCCGAACTGTCGCGGATGCTCTCCGGCCAGCCCGGTTCCGACACGGCGCGCGGCCACGCCGAGGAGCTGCTGGCCACGGCCAGCCGGGAGCGGAACCGCTGATGGCCCGCGAGAGCCTGCGCCAACGGTTCTCCCGCCCGGGCCTGCGCCCGGTCACGGCCGAGGGCGTGGTGGTGGGCCGGGCCCGGGTCGACGGACGGACCAAGAACCTCATTCCGCGCCTGCAACCGGGTGAGCTGGCCGTCATCGCCCATGAGGACCTCGACCGCGTGGCGGCCGAGGGCCTCATCCTGGCCAAGGCCGGCGGGGTCGTGAACGCCTGCAAGTCGAGCTCGGGTCGCTATCCGAACCTCGGGCCCCTGCTCCTCGCCGCGGCCGGCATCCCGGTCGTCGACGACGTGGGCATGGCCGTGCTCACCGCCGTCCGCGAGGGTCAGCTGCTGGAGATCGAGGGCACTGAGGTGCGACGGAGCGGCATGGTGGTGGCCACCGGCGTGCGCCACACGCTGGAGTCGCTCGAAGCCCAGCTCGAGGCGGCCCGGCAGTCGCTGGGCGACGAGCTGGAGCGCTTCGCCGAGAACACCCTCGAGTACCTGCGCCGGGAGCGCCACCTCCTCACCGACTCGCCGGTCCTGCCCGCCCTGAACGTCGACCTCACCGGCCGCCACGTCCTCATCGTCGTGCGGGGCGGCTCCGACGCCCGGGCCGACCTGGCCGCCCTGCGGGCCTACATCCGTGAGGTCCGCCCGGTGATGATCGCCGTCGACGGTGGCGCCGACGTGCTGCTCGAGGCCGGCCACAAGCCCGACCTGGTCGTCGGCGACTTCGACTCGGTGTCGACCGAGGCGCTGCGGGTGGGAGCCCAGCTCATCGTCCACGCCTATCCCGGCGGCAACGCCCCCGGTGCCGCCCGCCTGGTCCAGCTCGGCTTCGAGCACTCCACCTTCGAGGCGGCGGGCACCAGCGAGGACGTCGCCATGCTGCTCGC
>JALYYN010000348.1 GCA_030946525.1 Actinomycetota bacterium
TCGTCGGTGCTGACCAAGTCCGGTCGGGAGATGATCGACGCGCTCGTGGCCGGCCAGCGCGACCCTGACGTGCTAGCCGAGATGGCCAAGGGCCGGATGCGGGCCAAGATCCCCGAGCTCAGAGACGTCCTGGCCGGGCGGTTCAACGCCCACCACGCCCTGCTGTGCCGGGCCATGCTGGCCCGCATCGACCAGGCTGACGCCACCATCGACGAACTCACCAAACAGATCGAGAAGCTGCTCGACCCTCATGAAGCGGCGGTGACGTTGTTGGTCGGCATCCCGGGGGTGAGCAACCGCACCGCCCAGGTGATCCTGGCCGAGATCGGCACCGACATGTCCCGCTTCCCGACCGCCGGTCACCTCGCGTCGTGGGCGGGCATGTGCCCCGGCAACAACGAGTCGGCCGGCAAGCACCGCTCCGGCCGCACCCGCCACGGCTCCAAGTGGCTGCGCATCGCTCTCGTCGAGGCGGGTCAGGCCGCCGGGCGGTCCAAGGACACCTACCTCGCTGCCCACTACGCCCGCATCCGAGGCCGACGTGGCCCCGGCCGGGCTGCCGTAGCGGTCGGCCACTCGATCCTGGTGATCGCCTGGCACCTGCTCTCCACCGGGGAGACCTACACCGACCTCGGTGGGGACTACTTCGACAAGCGCCGCACCAGCACCGCCTACCAGAAGCGCCTCGTCGCCCAGCTCGAAGCCATGGGTCACCGCGTCACCCTCGAACCCGCAGCCTGATCTCCACCGCACCTTCGGGGCTCCGCCCCGGCCCAAGCTTCTACCGCCGCGCCGTTGTTCGGACGCCAGGGGGTTATTCACACCTCAGTCGGCGGTGGGTGGGCGGGGTTCACCGGTCGTTGTCCGGCACTGGTCAGGAGAGAGACAGGCTGTACCGGCGGGCGAACTCGACCGCTCCGACGCCGTCGAGCTCCTGCTGAAACCGGGAGGCCGCCCGTTGAGCCTGGCCGAACGTCCCGGGTCGTTGCAGCACGATCTCGCGGCCCTCGTCGGTGATCAGTACAACCGTCGGGCCCTCGGTGTCCTCGGCCTGGGGCCGTCGCCCCGGCATGGACCGGACCCAGTCGAGCTTGGGCCGGAGAGCGTGCGCCAGATACCGCACGTTCCCTTCGAAGGGAGGCCGAGCGACCACTTCCACCCGATGAGTCTCCCAGGTTGTCGCCGTCCGCGCCGTGGCATTCGCGTGGCACGCGGCGATTCTTCGGTGCGTGGCCGTGAGCGGCGAGCGCAGACCGTTGTGGAGCCTGGCGGTCTGTGTTCTGCTGATCGCGACGGGTTGCTCGTCGTCGGGTACGAAACATCGAGCGATCACGGCCGAGGTCGCGTGCAGCAAGACGATCGGCCAAGCCGTGGACCTGCCGGACGTGCGGACGGCCAGTGTGACCGTCTCGGGTTCCCCGTTCGACGTTGTCACGACCGCAGATGGGGCCTGGTCCTTCGTGTCCCTGGCCACATCGATCGGCGTCTTCTCGCGGGACTCTCTCGTCCCACGCCTGGTCGGGCAAGTCCCAATGGCGGGCCAACCGCTCGGAGAGATCCTCACCACCGATGGCCGGTACCTGGTCGTCGCCGACCAAAGTGGCGTTGACGTCATCGACGTTGCTGCTGCGAAACGGGGTGACCCCGATCCGGTAGCGGGAGTGCTGAGGCCGCCGGGAGGGGCGACCAGTGGCGGCGCGATCGAAGTGGCGTTGTCCCGTGACGATCGTTACGCCTTTGTGACGCGGGAGAACGACGACGACCTCGCGGTGTTCGATCTGACCAGGGCCCGGCTCGATGGCTACCGGTCTTCGGCTTTTGTCGGCTCCGTGTCACTCGGAACCTCGCCGGTCGGCATTGCGCTCTCAAGAGACGGCCACTGGCTCTACGCCACCAGTCAGGCAGGGGCGCCCCCCGGCGCCTCCCCAGCGGGGCCTTCGCTGGGTCCTGAACAGGGCACGCTCTCGGTCGTCAAGGTCGCCACCGCGGTGTCCGACCCAGCCAATGCCGTCCTTACGTCGGTCGCTGCCGGGTGCAATCCGGTGCGAGTCATCAGTTCCACAGACGGAAAGACGCTTTGGGTCACGGCGCGGGCGAGCAACGCATTGCTGGGCTTCTCATCCACCGAGTTACGGACCGATCCGCGGCACGCACTCGTTGCCCGTGTTCCGGTAGGCCAGGCGCCCGTCGGGGTGGCTCTGGTCCGGCACGACACGCGTCTGATTGTGGCGAACCCCAATCGGTTCTCGGATCCAGGATCGTCCGGGAACTTGAGTGTGATCGACGCTGGCGCCGCTCTGGGCGGCCGCCCGTCGGTCCTGGGCGTTGTCCCTTCCGGCACGTTCCCACGGGAGTTCGCGCTGGGGCCTGATGGCCGGGTGTTGCTGGTGACAAACTATGCGTCGAACGAGTTGGAGGCCATCGACGTGGCCACACTTCCATGAGGCGGTGGCCCGGCGTCGTGGCCGCCGGGCTTATAGGACGGTCAGCTCGGCGTGGAGCTTGGCGCTCTCCGGGGTCGGCTCCAGGTCGATCTCGACCAGGCGGCCCTGCAGGCGGCGGAAGGTGGCGGCCGCGTCGTCCGGGCGGCCGAGCTTGGACTGCAGGCGCATGATGCGCCGGTAGATCTGCTCGGCGTAGGGGTCGACCTCGACGGCTCGTTGCAGGGCCTGCCAGGAGCCCCGGGCGTCGCCCGACGCCCAGCGGACGTCGCCCAGCCACACCAGCACGTCGAGCACCCGCTGGCGGAGATCCTCGCGGGGGGTCTCGGCCCACGCCCAGTCGGCGCCGGTGAGCAGGTCGCCCGTGTAGGTGGCCGCCACCCGGTCGTAGGCCGCGGCCCGGCCGAAGTCGTCGGCCTCCACCGCGCCGAGGCTCATGGCCTGCTCCAGGCGCCACAGGTCGACGTCGAACAGCGGCTCGACGCGATACCGGTCCCCTTCACGCTCGATGACCTTCAGCTTCTTCTCGCCGGTGGCGTCGCGGAGGCGGCTTCGGAGGTTGCCCAGCGCGGTCCAGAACCACTCCGAACCCCGGCCGGGGTCGGCTTCCGGCCACAGGGCCTCGACGGCGGCGTCGAGGGTGGTGCCGGCGGGGTGGAGCAGGTAGAAGGCGAGCAGCTCCCGGGCCTTGGCCCGGAGGCCGGCCCGGATCTCGATCCCGGCGACCTCGATCCGGTACTGCCCGAGGAGCTGCACGGTGACGCTGGGCGCGTCCGGCATCTGCACCTCGAAGTCCTCGGGGGCGGACCCGGTGACGGCGGCCACCACCTCGTCGTCGGTCTGGGCGCTGGCCAGGACGCCGAGCAGCTCGGCGGCCGGCTCCCGGCCGAGGGTGTAGAGGCGGGCGCCGGTCAGCCGGGCGGCCAGGACGTCGCTGGCGGCGGCCAGCTCGGCCACCCGCTCGTTGGCGTCGATCCCGATGGTGAACGCCTCCTCGGCGGTGCCGTCGACCAGCACGGCGACGATTCCCGCCCCCGCCTCGCCGGACCGGAGCTCGCCCAACCGGGCCAGATCCTCGGGCGACGCTCCCTGGGCGACGAGCAGCACGGTCGACCCGGGCAAGCGGTCGACGGCCGACGACCCGGGGACGCCGTCGACCGCGGTCCCCGCTCCGCCCGACAGCTGGTCGAGGGCGCTGCCGAGGTCGGCCGGCTGGCTGAGCCCGGCGAAGGCTCGCACGGGCGGCAGCAGGTCGCCGACGACCACGGCCTCGCCGCCGCCGGGGCCGGAGAGGGCCAGGAACGACGTGGCCACGTACCGGGCCACGTCGGCCGCCATGGGGCCGGCCAGGCCGATGACGCCCGCCTCGGCCAGGTCGAGGACCACTTCCTCGCCGTCACGGAACCCGGCGGCAACGGCGGTGATCGGCGCCGGGGCCTGCCCGTTGGTCGCGGACTGCGGCCGCACCGCGGCCAGGTCGGCGCGAGCCCGGGCGTACCGGTCGAGTCGGCGGGTGACGTCGGTGGCGAACGGGTCGCGCCGGTTGAGTCCCGGCGTGGGCTTGGCCGGCCGGCGGCGGCGCCGGCGCCGGAGCGCGGCCCGCTTCAGTGCGTCGCTTACCGCCACCGCCAGCGACGGCCCGACCACCAGGCCGGGCATGGTGCAGGCGAGGGGGTCGTTGCCCACCCCACCGTCGACGGCGGTGGGAGCGGGCTGAGGCGCCGGCGGCGGGCCGAAGGCGCCCGGCTCCTCCTCCACCGGCTCGTCGGCCAGCGCGCCGGCAACCGGCGTCGATTCGGCCCCGGGGCCCGGGGCGGAGACGGCTGCCGCCGCCGCGGCCGCCGGCGTGGGTGGCGGGGCCGCGGCAGCAGCGGGGGTATGGGCGGCCAGGGCCTGGAGCACGGCGGCCTCGACGATCCGGGGCAGCGCCTCGGTGAGGCCCTCGCGCATGGCCCGCAGCTCGGTGGCCTCCTCCCGCATCCCCGCGGTCATGGCCTCCACCTCGAGGATGGCGGCCCGCAACTCGGGCTGGACCGCGTCGGCGACGACCTGGGGCAGGCGCTCGGTCATCTTGCGCTCCAGGTCGCGCAGCTTGGCCGACTCGTTCCTGAGCTCGGCCCCGTCCTCCTGGAGCCCGGTGGCGTCGCGCCGCATGCGGGAGGCCTCGGTGCGCAGCTGGGTGGCCGAGCCCTCCAGCTCGGCCAGGGCCCGGTTGAGCTCCTTGCCCTGGCCCCCGGCCAGGTCGGAGACGAGCGCCTGCTGGTGGGCCAGGCTGCCGGCCAGCGTCTGGAGCTGCGATCGCATGGCGTCGAACTCCGCCCGCATCCAGTGCAGCACGCGGGCTCCCGACTCCCTGGTCATCAGGTTGGCGGGGGCGGCGGGCACCGGCGCGGACGGGGACGGCACCGAGGGGGCCGGGATGTCCAGGGGGTCGTTCGCCGGGCGGTTGGTCACAGGGCGGCTGCTTTCCGGGCGGGCTCGGGGGGCGGCGACCTGGATGCTACGGCCCCAGACCTCGGGACACGCGGTGAAGCGGCCGGTGCAGACGGTGTCGCAGACGGCGCACGTGCACGCCGTGGCTCCCGCCTCCATCGGATGGTTGCAGCCGCTCGTGATCTGGCAGCCGAACTCGTGGCACCAACCCATCGGGCGACCATCGTAGGTGGCCGCGGGCTACCGTCCCCGATCAATGGCCCCGCCCCTCGACCGGCGCCTGCCGTTGGCCCTGCTTCCGACCCCGCTTGAACCGGCCGACCGCCTCGGCGCCGCCCTCGGCATGGTGCCCGGTGCGCTCTGGGTCAAGCGCGACGACCTGACCGGCCTGGGCGGCGGGGGCAACAAGGCACGCAAGCTCGAGTACCTCTGCGCCGACGCCCTGGCCCAGGGCGCCGACACCCTCGTCACCGGCGGGGGTCCCCAGAGCAACCACGTGCGGATGACGGCCGCCGTCGCCAACCGGCTCGGCCTGGCCTGCACCGTCGTGATGGCCGGCCCCCCCGACCACGGGCCGGACCAGGCCGCCAGCGGGAACGGGCTACTGGTGGAGCTGTTCGGTCCCGAGGTGGCCTGGGTGCCCCTCCGGGAGGGACCGATGGACTACTACGCCATCGAGGCGGCCATCGACGACACCTACCAGCGCCTGCTCGGGGAGGGTCGCCGGCCGTACCGGATGCCGATCGGAGGGGCCAGCGCGGTCGGCGCCCTCGGCTACGTTCGGGCGGCCGCCGAGCTTCAGGAGCAGGCCCAAGCCGCCTTCGGCGGGCTGGAGCTGGTCGTGGTGGCCGGGGGTTCGGGCGGCACCCACGCCGGCCTGGCCGCCGGGCTGGGCGACCACGACCTGGTGCTCGGCGTGGACGTGGGCGCCCGGCCCGACCTCGACGACCAGGTCCCGGCCAAGGCCGCGGAGGTCGCGGCGCTGGCCGGGCTGCCGGCGCCCGCCGGGCGGCCGGTCGTCGACCACGGGCGGGTGGGGGGTGGCTACGGCGCGGCCACCGACGACGGTCGGGAGGCGGTCATCCTCGCCGCCCGGACGGAGGGACTGATCCTGGATCCGGTGTACACCGGCAAGGCCATGGCCGGCCTGATCGCGGCCCGGAGGGACGGCCGGATCGGTTCCGACACCCGGACGGTCTTCCTCCACACCGGTGGCATGCCCGCCCTCTTCGCCGCCGCCTACGCCCGGTGGCTGGGGTGATGTCCACCCGGAGGGCCTGCCCCCTGGCACACTGAGGGCGATGCTGCCGGCCTTCGTCGAGGATCGCCGCGACACAATTGCCGCCGTCCTCGCCGCCGCCGTCGCCGTCACGCTGGTCGGCGCCCTGGTCCTGGTCGTGCAGCGCCGGCACGGGTCGACCGGCTCGGGCATGAAGGTGGTCCCCGGCAAGATCGTCTTCGCCAGCGGCCGGGCGCCCGAGGTCGACGTCTGGACGATCAACTCCGACGGCACCGGCCGCACCCGCCTGACCGACGCACCGGGTCAGGACGCTGATCCCGCCTGGTCCCCGGACGGGACCAGGATCGCCTTCGCCTCGGAGCGTGACGGCATCCCCTACGCCCCGGAGATCTACGTCATGAACGCCGACGGGACCAACCCGACCCGCCTGACCAGCAACACGAGCTTCGACGACTTCCCGAAGTGGTCGCCCGACGGGCGCCGCATCGTCTTCGCCAGCGGTCGGGACGCCGGGAACTTCGAGATCTACGTCATGGACGCCGACGGCAAGAACCAGACCCGGCTGACCAACGAGCCCACGAGCGACCTGTCGCCGTCGTTCTCGCCAGACGGCAGGAAGATCCTCTTCCGCAGCCTGCGCGGTGACCAGCCCGACCTCTGGGTCATGGACGCCGACGGCAAGAACCCCACCCGGCTCACCGACGACGCCGCCGACGACCAGGCCCCGGTGTGGTCGCCCGACGGGTCGAAGATCGCCTTCCAGAGCAACCGGGGCAGCAAGGCCGACCGCTTCGCCATCTGGGTCATGAACGCCGACGGCACCGGCGCCCGCAAAGTGACGAAGCTCAACACCAGCGCCGAGAGCCCTGCCTGGTCACCGGACGGCACCCAGATCGCCTTCCAGACCAGCCGCACCGGCGAGACCAAGCTGTACGCGGTGGCCCTCGACGGGTCGGGGCTCACCGCCATCACCAAGGGTTCCGGTTTCAGCGACTATGTGGCCGACTGGCAGCGGCCGCCCCAGCAGTAGGGGGCGACAGCGATCACGCGCCGACCTCGGCCGCGGTCCCACCGCGGCGATAGCCAGGTCGCCACGGAGATGACCGGCCCGTTTTCCCCTGGCGGGGTCTCCCGCCGTAGTCTCGGAGCGCAATGACCGAGGCCGCCGTTCCCGCCGTGCCCGTGGCCGGAGGAGGCCCGGTCCCGGCTCGCGGACGCCT
Organism: Actinomycetota bacterium; assembly: GCA_030946525.1. Lineage (GTDB taxonomy): Bacteria > Actinomycetota > Acidimicrobiia > Acidimicrobiales > AC-14 > CADCTB01. The sequence continues at coordinate 7,335 of JALYYN010000348.1, forward strand.
CGCCGCCTATGTCGCCCTGACCAAGCCGCGGATCATCGAGCTGCTCCTGGTGACCACCGTGCCGGCCATGGTCGTGGCCGAGCGGGGCATGCCCCCGGTATGGCTGGTCCTCGCCACCCTGGTGGGCGGCACGCTGGCGGCGGCGGGCGCCAACGCCACCAACATGGTGATCGACCGCGACATCGACAAGCTCATGCACCGCACCAGCCGGCGGCCCCTGGTCACCGGCGAGATCACCCCCCGCAACGCCTTCATCTTCGCCATCGCCCTCGAGCTGGCCGCCGCCGCCTGGCTCTCCTTGGTGGTCAACCCGCTGAGCGCGGCGTTGGCCGTGGCCGCCACGCTGTTCTACGTCATCGTCTACACGATCTGGCTGAAGCGGACGTCCAGCCAGAACATCGTGATCGGCGGCGCCGCCGGGGCGGTACCGGTCCTGGTCGGGTGGGCGGCGGTGACGAACGGGCTGGCCATCGCCCCCTTCGCCATGTTCGCCATCATCTTCGCCTGGACCCCACCGCACTTCTGGGCCCTGGCCATCCGCTACAAGGAGGACTACGCCGCCGCCGACGTGCCCATGCTGCCGGTGGTCGCCAGCTTCGACGCGACCCTGCGGCGGATCGTCGGTTACACCGTCGTGCTGTGGGCCATCAGCCTGGCCTTCTGGCCGCTGGGCCACATGGGCCTGATCTACCTCACCGCAGCCGTGGTCCTCGGTGGGCTGTTCACCTGGAAGGCCGTCCAGCTCGCCCGCAGCCATGCCCCCGAGCGGGCCATGCGCCTGTTCCACTTCTCGATCACCTACATCACCCTGCTGTTCGCGGCGATGGCGGTTGACCAGCTCCTTCGATGATGAGGTTCTCCCGCTCCTCGTGACGCGCCCACCCGGCGGCGACCAGGAGCACGGCGACGAGCAGGACCAGGTCGCCGGCCACCCACATGATCCCGCCGGTCAGCCGTTGAGCGCCCAGGGGATCCCCGCCGCCGGCGTAGTGGGGGTACAGGACGTGGCCGGCCGAGAAGATGGCCAGGGCCAGGAAGGTGTTCTGGGGCATGGCGACGACCAGGTAGACCAGCCGCAGCGGGTGCGACAGGCGGGCCCCCGGGCCGACGACCTGGGCCCAGAACAGCACCGCGGTGCCGCCGAGGAGGACGTGCTCGGCCACGTGGACGGGCAGGTGGGCGGCGGCGGCGTTGAAGAAGGGGGTGAAGTGGATGGCCCACCCCGTCGCCGCGAACAGCAGCCAGGCGAGCAGGGGACCGGCGATCCACCTCGCAGCCCGATCGGGCAGCCCGGCGGCCAGCAGGGGAGCGGCCACCATGGTCAGCAGCACGTGCTGGACCATGTGAGCGGGCAGCGTGGTGTCCACCCAGGCCTCCACCGGAGGGCTCAGCGCCACCGCCCCGACCACCAGGCCGGTGCCCAGCCACCACCGCCGTCCGGGTCGGCGCACGTCGTCGGGAGGAGGGGCCGCACGACGACGCTAGCTCCCCCGAGAGCGGCGCCGGAGGCGGGTGACCGGCGCTCGACTCGAAGCGGTGAGGACCGGCTGTATAGAGTCCGGCCAGCATGGCTATGACCGACACCGAGACCGAGGCCGAGCGCGACGCCACCGCGGTGGAGGGGCCGCCGAAGCCTGTGCTGCCGCCCGTCTGGCCCAAGGGCACCGACCACAAGTACATCGGCTCGCTGTTCGTGGTGGCCGCCCTCGTCTTCCTGCTCGTCGGGGCGGTGCTCGCCGCGCTCATGCGGGCCCAGCTCACCTCGGCCGACGGCACGGCGATGGGCGCCCACACCTACGCCCAGATCTTCACCATGCACGGCACCTTCTCGGTGTTCCTCTTCCTGCTCCCGGTGTGGCTCGGCCTCGGATCGGCCATCGTGCCCCTCCAGGTGGGCGCGTCCCGGATCGCCTTCCCCCGCGTCCACGCCCTGTCGTTCTGGCTCTTCCTGATCGGCGCGGGCATGGTGTCGGCCGCTCCCGCCGTCTCCGACGTGTTCAGCGGATGGACGCTCGGCTCGCCCATCCCGGACAAGCTTGGCTATCCCGGAAGCGGGCCCGACTTCCTGCTCCTCGGCCTCGGCCTCGTCTGCGTGGCCGCCGTCCTGGTGGGGGTCAACCTCATCGTCACCGTCCTCCAGCTCCGGGCGCCGGCGATGTCCCTGCGGCGGGTGCCGCTGTTCGCCTGGTCGATGCTGGTGTCGAGCGCGGTGATGATCCTCGCCCTGCCGGTGCTGGTCGGGGCGTTCGTGATGCTCTTCGTCGACCGCCACTACGGGGCCTCGCTGTTCGCCGGCTACACCGGCGGCCGGGGCGGCAACCCCCTGATCTGGCCCCGCCTCTTCTGGTTCGGCGCCTACCCGCTCCTGTGGGCCCTGCTGATCCCCGCCCTGGGCGCCGTCAGCCAGATCGTCGCCACCTTCTCCCGCCGCCGGCTCTTCAGCCACGACCGGGCCGCCGCCGCCATCGGCGCCGTCGGCGTGCTGTCCTTCGCCGGCTGGGGCAGCGAGGTGACGACCCTCCACTTCGCCCGCCCGATGTTCATCCTCGGCGCACTGGCGGTCCTGGCACCTGTCGCCCTCGTGGTCCTGAACTGGTTGGCCACCCTGCGGGTCGCAGGAAAGGAGACCACCGACCGCTCGGCGCTGCGGAAGGGCTTCGCCGAGGCGCCCATGCTGTGGGCCCTGGGCATGCTTCCGGTGCTCGCCCTGGGGCTGGCCGCGTCGGTGGTGTCCGCGCTCGACGCCGGTCGGAGCGCCCACACCAACTACTGGCAGGCGGGACAGCAGCACGCCCTGTTCTTCGGGGCGGCGACCATCGGCGCGGTGGCGGCCCTGACGTTCTGGGGCCCCAAGCTGTGGGGCCGGCAGCTGTCGGCGGCCCTCGGCCGGCTCGAGGCATTGGCCGTGGTGGGCGGCACCCTGCTCATGGTGCTCGGCATGCTGGTGCTCGGCGCCCAGGACATGGCCCTCCACCTGCCCACCTACACCTCGGTCGACAACTGGGGTGTGGGCAACCTGGTGGTGACCGCGGGTGGGGCGATCATGGGTCTCGGTCTCCTGCTGCTCGTGCTCGACCTGGTCACCTCCGTCGTGCTCCGCAGAGGAGCGGTGGCCGGTCCCGATCCCTGGGGCGGGCACACGCTCGAGTGGGCCACGCCGTCGCCGCCACCCGTCCACAACTTCGACGCCCTGCCCGAGATCCGCTCCGCCACCCCCCTGCTCGACCTGCGGAGGGCCCAGTACCTCAGCGAGGCGCAGGCCGGGGCCGGCCCCGTCCCCGAGGGAACCGCCTGATGCCCGAGCGCGCCACCCCGATGTCCGAGGAGGTGTCGTCGTGACGGTCGTCGCCGTTCCGGCCACCGCGGCCAACCTGCCGGTCCCGGCCGCCGACATGGCGCCCATAGTCCTGCCGACCGGCGAGCCGCTCCCGGGCAAGCCGGGCCGGCCCCGCAGGGGCACGGCCACCATCGGCATGCTGCTGGTGGCCACCGCAGACGTCATGGTGCTGGCGGCCATGGTCGCCACCTACCTGGCCATCAAGGCCGGGTCCTCCGACTGGCCCCCCATCGGGGTCCACGTCAGCACCTATCCCCCCACCCTCATCACCATCACCGCGGTGATGTCGGCGTTCTCGGTGCAGTGGGCGGTCTTCGCCGCCCGGCGCCAGGACGGGCGCAACGCGGCGATCGCCATGGGGCTCACCCTGGTCCTCGGCGTGGCCATGGCCAACCTGGAATGGCTGTCGTTCACCCGCACCCACTTCGGCGTCAGGAGCCATCCCTACGGCACCCTCTACTACCTGCTGATCGGGTACCACCTGGTCCATCTGGTCGCCGCCGTCGCCGTGGCCCTGGTCCTGTCCTTGCGCACGGTGGCCGGTCACTTCTCCACCGACCGCCACGATCCGTTGCGGGCCGGCGCCGTGTTCTGGCAGCTGGGCAACGTGATCTGGTTCGTCGTGGTCACCGCCATGTTCCTCCTGAGCCGGCACGGGTAGCGGGCGTGCTCACTCCCACCTCCAAGGTCTTCCTGCCCGTCGGCGGGGTCGCGCTGTTCCTCGGCGCCGTCTACAAGATCCTCAGCGGCGACGTCCTGGGCGGCACGCTGTACCTGATGGTCGGCGTCGTCGCCTTCGCCCTGGGCGTCGTGCTGTCGAGCATCCGGGAGAACGAACTGGTGCCGGCCATCGCGGCCGACGCCCCGCCGCCGGTCGTGCGGGCGGTGGCGGTGGCGCCCGTACCCAGCGGTGGGGCCTGGCCGCTGGTCGCCGCCGTGGCCGTCGGGCTCGTGCTGACCGGGCTGGTCGAGAGCTCGCTCTTCGCCGCCGCCGGGGTGCTCGTCGGCCTCGTCGCCGTTGCCGGCTGGTTGAGTCGCGCCTCCTCCGAGTCGACCGGTCGGGCCGTCAGCCTGCTGCCGGTGGGACTGCCGGTCCTCGGCCTGAGCTTCGTCGCCAGCGTGATGTTCTTCCTGTCCCGCGTCCTCCTCGCCGTCCCCAAGCAGGCCTCCACCGGCATCGCCCTGAGCGTGGCCATCCTCATCATGGTGATCGCCAGCGTGTCCGCCCTGCGGCCCAACGTGTCGAGCCGCACGATGGCCGCGGCGCTGGCGCTGGGTGCGGTCCTGATGGTGGGCGGGGGCGTGGCGGCGGCGGCCGTGGGCGAGCGCCAGATCGGCGAGGGCGAGAAGGCCGGCGCAGCCGCCACGGTGCAGGTGCAGGCCCAGGGAATCGCCTTCGTCCAGCAGGACATCACCTTCAAGGCCGACACCGACGTCCAGATCAAGTTCCAGAACAAGGACAGCGGCGTCCCCCACAACATCGTCATCTTCGCCACCGACCCGTCCAAGCCGGTGTTCCGTGGCGACCTGCTCACCGGGCCGGCGACGACGACGTACAAGTTCCACGCCCCGGCCGCGGGCCAGTACAAGTTCCAGTGCGAGGTCCACCCGACGATGAAGGGCACCGTCACCGTCTCCTGACCGCGGGCGGCTGCGGGTCAGGGAAGGGCGGCCCTCGCCGTCGCCGCGCAGGACCGGCAGCGGCCGACGAGGGCGAAATGCCGGGAGCTGATCTCGAAGCCGTAGCGGCGCCGGAGGTCACCGGCGACATCCGAGAACAGCTCGGGCGGGACCTCGATGACGGCCCCGCAGTCCTCGCAGACGAGGTGCTGATGGACGTCGTCCGCCAGGTGGTACACCGCGGCGCCGTGACCCAGGTGCGAGTGCTCGACCAGGCCGAGCTGGGTGAGGGTGTCCAAGCTCCGATACACGGTGGCGCGATGCACGTCCGGATGCAGCCGGTGGACCTCGGCGGCGAGCTCATCGGCGGAAAGGTGTCGATCGGCGCCGGCGAGGGCGCCCAGCAGTGCCCGCCGAGCCGTCGTCACCCGCTCGCCCCGACGGCGGAGGCTCTCGATCAGCTCGGCGATGCGTTCGTCCCCCACCTACGGAAGCCTATTCGTGCATCCGGCAAGGCGAACAGCCCATCGGCGGCCTGATCGCATATGCGGCCAGGTAGCGGGTAGCGTCGAGGGCATCGACCAGCCCCAGCGCCGCACCGCTCGTCACCGGGTCGGGCCACCACGGCTGACAATGCGACCTGATCGCATCTAGTGTCGGCAGGGATGAAGATGCTCCGGCCCGCCGCCCTCGCTCTCGCCGCCGCCTCGGTGCTGCTGGTGGGATGCGGCGCCGGTGGCCGCTCCACGGCCGGGGCGGGCGGGGATTTCGCCGACGCCAGCGCCAACGGCGACAGGGCGAGCGCGGCGGCCATCCGCAAGGACGCCGCCTTCCAGTGCCCGGACGCCGCAGCGGCGGCCGGGAACGCCGGCGCACCGCTTCCCGCCGGGCGCCGCCTGCAGGTGGACACCACCGTCGCGCCGGTGACGTCGATCGTGGCCAATGTCGCCGGCGACCGGGCCGATGTCCACGGGGTGATCCCCGAGGGGTCCGACAGCCACACCTACGAACCGAAGCCGAGCGTGGCCGAGCTGTTCACCAAGGCCGACGTGGTCTTCGTCAACGGCCTGGCCCTGGAGGAGCCGACCCAGGATCTGGCCCGCAGGAACATCCCGTCAGGGGCCCAGGTCGTCGAGCTCGGGTCGATCGTGCTGAGCCCTGACCAGTACATCTACGACTTCTCCTTCCCCCGCGACGGGGGCAAGCCCAACCCCCATCTCTGGACGGATCCCCCGATGGCCCGCTGCTACGCCGCCGTCGCCGGCAGCGTCCTGGCCAAGGCCGACCCGGCCAACGCGGCCTACTACCAGGCCAACGCCAGGGCGCTCGAGGACAAGATCGACGATCTCGACCAGCGGTTCCGGACGGCATCCGACGCCATGCCGGCACAGAACCGGGAGCTGCTCACCTACCACGACGCCTATGCCTATTTCGCAGCCCACTACCAGTGGAGGATCATCGGGGCGATCCAGGTCTCGAGCTTCGAGGACCCCACCCCCAGGGAGGTGGCGGCGCTCATCTCCCAGATCAGGAGTGAGAAGGTCCCGGCCATCTTCGGCTCGGAGGTCTTCCCCAGCCCCGTCCTGGCCCAGATCGGCAAGGAGGCGGGCGTCAGGTACGTGGACACCCTGCGCGACGACGACCTGCCCGGCGCGCCCGGCGCAGCCGACCACTCCTACCTGGGACTCATGAAGGCGGACTTCGTGACCATGGTCTCGAGCCTCGGCGGCGACGCCACGGGCCTGCGCGCCTTCAACGCCGACGACGTGGCCAGGGACAAGGCGGACTACCCCCAGTGAAGCCGTCGGCGCCGTTGGTGCGGCTGCGGGACGTCTCGCACACCTACGGCGAGCAGCCCGTCCTGCTCCACATCGACCTGGACGTCGCCCAGGGTGACGTGATCGGCATCGTGGGCCCGTCGGGGTCGGGCAAGACGACGCTGCTGCGGATCCTGCTCGGCTCGGTGCGGCCGGTGCACGGCCAGGTCGAGCGCAGGCCCGGGCTCCGGGCCGGCTACGTCCCCCAGGTGGAGACGGTCAACTGGCAGTTCCCGGTGACCGTCGCCGAGGTGGTGCTCATGGCCCGCACCGACGGCCGGCGCTGGCCGTGGCCCAGCGCCGCGGAGCGCATCGAGGTCGCCGACGTGCTCGATCGCCTCGGCATCGGCGACCTCGGCCATCGCCACATCCGTGAGCTGTCGGGGGGACAGCAGCAGCGGGTGTTCATCGCCAGGGCCCTCCTGGGCCGGCCCGACGTTCTCTTCCTCGACGAGCCCACGTCGGGGGTCGACGTCCGCACCCGCCACGAGGTGCTCCATGTGCTGGACGACCTGCACAACGACGGCCTGGCCATCGTCCTCAGCACCCACGATCTCAACGGCATGGCCGCCCACCTCCCGCGCCTGCTGTGCCTCAACGTCAGCATGGCCGGGTTCGGCACGCCGGCCGAGGTGCTGACGCCCGACGTGCTGGAGCGTGTCTACGGGGCGCCCATGGACGTCCTGGAGCACGCCGGCATGCCCCTGGTGGTCGACCGGGCGGGCGGCAACGTCATCGGGATGAGGCGCCGGGCCTGATGCACGTCCTGCTCGACCCGCTGCAGTTCGCCTTCCTGCGCCACGCCCTCGTCGTCTGCACGTTCGCCGGCGCCCTCTGCGGCCTGCTCGGGGTGTTCGTGATCCTCCGCGGCATGAGCTACATCGGCCACGGCCTGAGCCACGCCATCTTCGGGGGCGCCGCCATCTGCGCGGCCCTGTCCGTCAACTACTTCGTCGGCGCCGGCCTCTGGGGCCTGGCGTCGGCGCTGGCCATCGGCCGGGTCACCCGGCGGCGGATCATCGGCTCCGACGCCGCCATCGGCGTGATCACCACCGCCAGCTTCGCCTTCGGCATCGCCCTTCTCGGCTACTACAGCCGGGTGAAGCGCAGCATCGAGGCGACCGTGTTCGGAAGCGTCCTGGGCGTCTCCACCGGCGACGTCTGGCTGGTGATCGGCGTCACCGTCTTCACCGTGGTCGTCGTCGTCCTCTTCTACCGCAAGCTGCTCTTCACGACCTTCGACCCCGAGGTGGCCGACGTCTCCGGGGTCAACACGGCCCGGGTCGACGCCCTCCTCATGCTCCTCCTGAGCTTCGCCATCCTCGCCTCCATGAAGGTGCTGGGGGTGACGCTGATAGCGGCGGCCATCGTGGTGCCGGCGGTGATCGCCCGGATGCTGACGAACAGCTTCGCCAGGATGCTCTGGCTCTCGACCGTGATCGGCGGCCTCTGCGGCCTGGTGGGGATGTACCTCAGCTACCACCTCGACATCTCGTCGGGGGCCACCATCGTGCTGGTCGGCTTCGTCCTCTTCGCCGCCGTCTTCGCCGTCACCGGGCGCAGGGGCCTCGGCCGGGTGGGTGGGTTCGACGACCACGCCGGTGACGGCGACCGTGTCGCCATGGTCGAAGCCTTCCGCGGTGGGACGGGATCGTAGATAGCGGAAGGCCGCGAGAGGCCATGAGAGATCCCGGTGTCGCGTAGGTAAGCGCCAGGTAGCGGCCGAGGAAGAAATCCGCGATTGGACTCGCTGCGCCGCGCCCGACAGTGTAGGAAGTGCCGTGCGACGCAACCGCCGATTGGCCGCCCCGGGCGCCTGTCTGTTCCTCCTTCTGGCCGCCTGTGCCAAGAATGCGCCTCAGTCATCCCTGAAGCCGAAGGGCGACGTCGCCCACCGGATCGCCAACCTGATCAACCCGGTCTTCATCGTGGCCGGCGTGGTGTTCGTCCTGGTGCAGGGGCTCATCGTCGTCGCGGTGATCAAGTTCCGGGCCAAGCCCGACTCACCCGAGCCGGAGCAGATCCACGGCAACACCCGCCTGGAGGTCGGCTGGACCCTGCTGCCCGCCCTGATCCTCCTCGCCGTGGCCGTCCCCACCATCAAGACGATCTTCGACCTGGCCAAGAAGCCGGTGAACCCGATCAACGTCACCGTCATCGGCCACCAGTTCTGGTGGGAGTACCGCTACACCGACTTCGGCGTGGTGACCGCCAACGAGCTGCGCATGCCCGCCGGCCGCCCGGTCGAGCTCACCCTGAACAGCGTCGACGTGATCCACAGCTACTGGATCCCGCCGCTGGGGGGGAAGACCGACGTGGTGCCCGGCCGCAACAACACCATGCACCTCGAGGCGGACAAGCCCGGTGAGTACCTCGGCCAGTGCACGGAGTTCTGCGGGGCGTCCCACGCCAACATGCGGGCCAAGGCCATCGCCATGACCCCGAGCGACTTCGACAGTTGGGTCGCCGGGCAGAAGGCGGCGGCGACCCCCCCGCCCGAGGGCACCCTGGCCGCCGACGGCAAGGCGATCTTCGAGACCAGAGGCTGTGCCGGCTGCCATACCGTCCAGGGCGTATCCGCTGGCATGATCGGCCCGAACCTCACCCACATCGCCAGCCGGACCACGTTCGCAGGCAGCATCTTCGAACGCAACGACGCCAACCTGCGGAAGTGGCTCACCAACCCACAGGCCGAAAAGCCGGGCAACGCCATGAAGATCCCCGGCGCCCCGCTCACCCCCGACGAGATCACCAAGCTCATCGGCTATCTGGACAGCCTGAATTGAGCGACCGGAGCGAGCGAACGATGGACACCGCGAACCCGAGCCTGCTGCTGGAGGCACGTTAGATGGCAATCGTCACCCCGGCCCGGCCGGACACCCTGGCCCCTGAGCGTCCGTCCGACGCACCCGTCCGGTTCCTGCGCCGCCCCACCGGCTACACCAAGGGCCTCTGGGGATGGATGACCACCGTCGATCACAAGAAGATCGGCATCATGTACTCGGCGACGGCGCTGATCTTCTTCCTGATCGGCGGACTCGAAGCCCTGTTGCTGCGCATCCAGCTCGGCTCGCCGAACAACACGTTCCTCACTGCGGACGCCTACAACCAGGTGTTCACCATGCACGGGACGACCATGATCTTCCTGTTCATCATGCCGCTGTCCGCCGGGCTGGCGAACTACCTGCTGCCGCTGATGATCGGCGCCCGGGACGTGGCCTTCCCCCGGCTGAACGCCGCCGGGTACTGGATCTTCCTCGTCGGTGGGCTGTTCATGTACTCCAGCTTCCTGCTGGGCGGGGCGCCCAACGGCGGGTGGTTCGGCTACGTGCCGCTGTCCCGTCAGCTGCCCGGCCACAACATGGAGTTCTGGGCATTCGGCCTGCAGATCCTCGGCATCGCGTCGCTGACCGGCGCCATCAACCTCATCGTCACCGTCATCAACATGCGCGCGCCAGGCATGAGCCTCATGCGGATGCCCATCTTCGTGTGGATGAGCCTGGTGGCCCAGTTCCTGCTGCTCTTCGCCATCCCGGTCATCACCGTCGCCCTTTTCCTGCTGAGCTTCGACCGGCTGTTCCACACCAACTTCTTCAACGTGGGGGCGGGCTCCGATCCATTGCTGTGGCAACACCTCTTCTGGCTGTTCGGCCATCCGGAGGTCTACATCCTCATCCTCCCGGCCATGGGAATCGTGTCCGAGGTCCTGCCGGTGTTCTCCCGCAAGCCGCTGTTCGGCTACTCGGTCATGGTGTTCTCCGGCATCGCCATCGGCTTCATGGGCTGGGGCGTGTGGGCTCACCACATGTTCGCCAGCGGCCTGGGCCCCGTCGCCGTCTCCGCCTTCAGTGCGTCGACCATGTTCATCGCCGTGCCCACCGGGGTGAAGATCTTCAACTGGATCGCCACCATGTGGAAGGGCAAGCTCACCTTCCCCTCGCCGATGCTGTTCGCCATCGGCTTCGTGGCCATGTTCACCATCGGCGGGCTCTCCGGCGTGACCCACGGCGTGGTGCCAGCCGACACTCAGCAGACCGACACCTACTACATCGTCGCCCACTTCCACTACGTGCTCTTCGGGGGCAGCGTGTTCGGCCTCTTCGCCGGCCTCTACTACTGGTGGCCGAAAGTCACCGGCCGGCTCCTCAACGATCGGCTGGGCAAGACCCACTTCTGGTTGATGTTCCTCGGTTTCAACCTGACCTTCGCCCCGTTCCATATCCTGGGCCTGCAGGGAATGCCGCGGCGCGTCTACACCTACCCGGCCGGGCGGGGATGGGACTTCTGGAACCGGATTTCCACCATCGGCTCGTTCGTCATCGCCCTGTCGATCCTCACCTTCATCGTCAACCTCCTCAAGACCCGCAAGGCCCCCAACGCCGGCCCCGACCCCTGGGCCGCCCGCACCCTGGAGTGGACCA
>JALYYN010000407.1 GCA_030946525.1 Actinomycetota bacterium
CGCCCATGCCCTCATGGAGCAGGAGTCCCTGGAGGGCGACGCCCTCGACGACCTCCTGCTCAACATCCAGGGCCCCGAGACCACCACCACCCCGGCATCCGCCGGCGCAGGTACCGGGTCGGCGACCTAACACCATGGCCCAGGCCGCCCCGGCAACATGCGCCAAGCACCGTCGCCGCGACCGGGTGGCCTTCTGCGGCGCATGCGGCAACGCGCTCTGCACGGAATGCGTGGTCCACACCGCGGTCGGGATCAAGTGTCGCGACTGCAGCGGCGTGCGCGGCGTGCGCGCCGCCGACGGCGCCCACGTCTCGGCGGGGGACCGGCCGACACGCGAGCCCGGCGCCCGTCGGCCGTGGGCGGTCGCCCTGGTGGTGGCGGGCGTGGCCGTCGTGGCCGTCGCCGCCTATGCCGTCCTACCCGGGGGATCCGGCTCTGGCCCGACCCCGCAGACCCCGCTGGGCCTGGCGCCCGTCACCACCGAGAGGGCCTCGGAGTTCGTCGGCGCCGGCGGCATGCGGATCACCGGGACCCTCACCCTGCCGGGCGTGGCCGCCGGCCAGACCTCGGTCCCGGCCGTGCTCATCGTGCCCGGCCTCGGGGCCATCGACCGCGACGCCACGACCGGCGCCGGCGCCGCCGGGGAGGGAGACATGCTCCGCGCCACCCTGAACGCCACCGTCACCGGCAACGTCCAGGGACCCATCGACCCGCTCTACCAGAACCTGAGCCAGGCCCTGGCCGACGCCGGCATCGCCAGCTTCCGTTACGACAAGCGGGGAACGGGCGCCAGCAAGCTGAAGCCCGACCAGAAGCTCTCCTTCGACGACGAGGTGGCCGACGCCCGCGCCGCCCTCGACTTCCTCGGCGCCCGCCAGGAGGTGGGCTCGTCACCACTGGGCGTCGTCGGCCACGACACCGGCGGCCTGGTCGCCATGCGCCTCGCCGCCGCCAACCCCCGCGTCAAGGCCGCGGTGTTCGTCTCGACGCCGAGCCGTCCCCTGGGCGACGTCCTGGCCGCGGATCTCGTCCGCTTCGGTGGCGGCTCGCTGGTCGACCAGGTCCGCTCGTCGGTGACCGCGTTGCAGACGACCGGCAAGGCCCCGTCGCCCGACACCCTGCCCGCCGGGCTGAAGGAACTGTTCCCGCCCAGCCAGGAGGGCTACCTCCAGTCCCTGTTCACCCTCGATCCGCTGGCCGAGGCCCGGGCGGTCGCGGTGGACGCCCTCGTGGTGCGGGGCGGGGCCGACCAGACGATCACCGCCGACGACGGCCAGCGCCTGCACGACGCCCTGCCCAAACCGGCCGACGTGATGGTCGGCGCCACCGACGCCGACCACAACCTGGCGGTGACCGTCGAGGGCCACACCCACGCCAACAACGGCCAGGTGGTCAAGCCGGGCGACAACCGCGACAGCGCACTCACCGCCCGCCTGTCGACGTGGATGAAGTCCAAGTTCACCCTCTGATCGACCATCCTGCTCCCGGGCATCGCGGGTGAGTGTCCGGGACATCTATTGAATCCACGGGCGGGACAGGAAAAACTCCCGCCAAACCGAGGCGGCGACCCAGTGCGCGCTCGAGGGGGAAGGCAGCCCCATGAGGAGGCAGCAATGAAGAGATCCTCCGCCGTGCGGGTCGGGGTGGCTGGGGCCGCCTGCGCGCTGCTGGCCCAGGGCGCCGCGTTCGGCGCCGCCGTCGCCCCGCTCGAGCTGACCAAGCCCGTGCAGGCCACCGGGGGCAACGTCGACCCGGGCCGGCTGTACTCCAGCCCGGCCATCGCCGTCGACCCCAAGGACCCCATGCGCGTCGTAGCCGGGGTCGCCGACCTGCGCAACCGGCGCTGCAGCCTGCTGCGGTCCTTCGACGGCGCCAAGACCTGGAGCATCGCCGACGCCTCACCGGCGCTGGCGGCGTTCCCCTTCTGCTCCCAGAGCCAGGGCGGGGTGATCCAGGCCCCGGTGGCCTTCGGGCGCAACGGCACCCTCTACATGGCCATGGGCGGCTGGGACGACCAGGACGGCGCGCGCGCCTCGGGGGGCATCGTGCTGGCCCGCTCGACCAACCTCGGTGACACCTGGCAGACGGTGAACGTCTACAACGGCCGGGGCAAGACCGGCGAAGCGGCCGAGAACCCCCGTCCGCCCCAGGGGCTGACGGTCGACACCACGACGGGCAACGACGACACCGTCTACGTGAGCTTCAACCTGTCCAAGCCCGGCCTCGTGGCGCCCAATGCCGTGCCCGCGGTCCCCATGGTGGCGGTGTCCAAGGACGGGGGCCGCACATTCGGCGCACCGACCGACCTGTCCGCCAAGGTCTTCGAGCCGGCCGCCCTGCGTGACCAGGCCCTGACCGCACGCACGACCACCACCGTCGCCGCCAACGCCACGACCACGACGACCACCATCCCGCCCGCCGGCTCGAAGGCAGCCGATCCCGGCCAGGTCGCCAACTTCGGGGGGAGCGGCGCCCGCCTCGGCGTCGACGCCAAGGGCGTCGCCTACGCCCTGTGGCAGTCGGCCACGTCGAACGTGACCCCGTCCCCGCCCGCAGCCCGGTTCCTCTCGACCTCCGCCGACGGCGGCAGGACCTGGACCACCACCCAGACCATGCCGTTCAGCTACGACAACGGCGCGCCGCGCTTCGCGGTGAGCCCGGCGGGCACGCTGCACATCGTCTACGCCCGCAACCCCCGGCCTGAGCTTTCGGGCTACAGCGACATCTTCCACCAGGTGTCGACCGACGGCGGCAAGTCGTGGAGCGCCCCGAAGAACCTGACCGACGACGACCCCGCCCGCCTGGTCGGCCAGTACATCCCCAACATCAGCGTGGCGCCCAACGGGCGGGTCGACGCCGTGTGGTGGGACACCCGTGACGACCCCGGCATCCGGTCCAACGACGTGTACTACGCGTACTCCACTGACGAGGGGAAGACCTGGAGCGCCAACAAGCGCATCACCGACCAGCCCGTGGACCGGCGGGTGGGCATCTGGGGCGCCAACTACGACATCTCCTCCCCGCCGGCTGTCACGTCCACCAACGCCTACGCCATGTTCGGCTGGGACGACACCCGCAACACCAGCGGCGTCTACGACCCGGCCCAGGTGAACTCGGAGTTCGGCGGTGGGCTCCAGGACGTCTACACCGCGGCCGTCCAGTTCGAGACCCTCTCCGGCGGCACTTCCAAGACGGCCAAGCTGGCCCTTGCCGGCGTCGTCGGACTCGTCGCGGTGGGCATCGTCCTTCTGGTCGTAGCGCTCGCCACCAGGCGGACCAGGCGTCCGGCGCCGAAGGAGACGGTGGGCGACCGCCCCGGCGCCCGAGTCAGCTGAGCACCCACATCACCCGCGTCACGCGCACCATCTCCACCGGCGGGCACCAACTAGGGTGCCCGCCGGTGACGCGCTTCCGTTCCTCCTCCGCCGCTCTCCTCGCCCTCGCCCTCCTGGCCGCCGGCTGCTCCGGCGGCGGCAGCAGCAACGCCGGCGTCGATGCACCCGCCGAGGCCCGCTCCAACGCCCAGGACCTGCGCGTGGCGGTCGGCGACGACCCGTTCACCGCGGGCAACCCGTCGGCCGCCGACATCGGCATCCGCACGAACGGCCCCAACCCGGGCATCTTCGAGACGCTCACCCGGATGAGCCCGACCTACGGCGTGGAGGCGACCCTGGCCGAGCGGTGGGAGTCCCCGTCGCCCGCGGTGTGGCGGTTCTTCCTGCGCAAGAGCGTGGCCTTCCACAACGGCACGCCGTTCAATGCGGCCGCAGTGGTGGCCAACTTCGAGACCTTCGCCAAGCGCCAGACCCGACCCCGGGGCCTCGACCCCGGCACCGCCAAGGTGGTGGCCGACGACGAGGTGGAGGTCGACCTCACCGCCGACAACACCCGGTTGCCGGAGCAGCTGGCCAACCCCAGCATGGCCATCGTCGCGCCCGGCACAAAGCCCGGCGTGGGCGACACGCCCGAGACCACGCCGACCGGCACCGGGCCCTTCGTGTTCACCTCCTACACCAAGGGCACGTCGCTGGCCGTGAAGGCCAACGACAAGTACTGGGGAGGGGCGCCGCAGCTGCGCACCCTCACGTTCCGCTTCGGCCCGGAGAAGGACGCCAGCCGCCTCCTGGCCATCCGCCAAGTCGAGGTGGTGGGCATGATCGCCCACAGCAACCTGTCGTCGGTGTCCGGCCGCACCGACCGCAACGTGCAGTCCCCCGCCGGCCAGGCCGCCTACCTGCTGCTCAACACCGGTGGAACCGACGAGTGGACCACCCTGAAGGACGACAACGTCCGCAGGGCAGTGGCGGAGACCATCGACCGACTGGCGGTGGCCAAGGCCGCCGGCTGGACGGACATCGGCGACGCCAGCACCACCCTGATCCCCGGCATCGTCCTCGGTAAGGCCGCCGCCGACCGGGTCCAACCGTTGCCGAACAACCTCAACGACGCCAAGAAGGCCCTCGACGCCGCCGGCTGGGCCGCCGGAGCCGACGGCACGAGGAGCAAGGACGGGAGGCCACTGGTGCTCAACCTGCTCCTCTCCAAGCCCACCGACCAGCAGCTGGCGGCGGCAGCCATCAAGGCCCAGCTGGCCCAGGTCGGCATCGGCATGCAGATCCAGGATCCCGGCGCCGACGCGCCGACCACCAAGATCAACAACTCCACCTTCGACCTCTACCTCGACGTCCGAGCCCAGGACGACGCCAATCCCTGTGCCCTGTGCCGGTTCTTCACCATCCGCCCGGGAGGGCAGCTCAGCTTCTCGTCATCGGTGGGGGGTGGCCCCAAAGTGGATGACCTCTACGACCGCCTCTTCAGCGCGCCGGCCATCGACACCGCCCGCCGGGACGCCGCCGACATCATGCAGGTGGTGACGGCCGAGCGCATCACCGCAATCTCCCTCGCCGCCCTGAAGACCGAGTGGCTGGTCTCCCCCCGGGTCCGTGGCTTCGAGCCCGCCGCGCTCACCGGCGACCAGCACTGGGAGGGCGTGTTCCTCACCGTCTGATCGCCGTGGCGCTCGCCCTCGCCGGGCTGCTGGTCGGCTTCCTCGGCCTGCGCCCCGGCCCCGCCCGCCTACGCCCAGGCGTCACCGACGTTGTCAACGCCGACCGGCCCGGCATCAACGCCCACAACTCCCCGGCTGCGGCCGTCGACCCCGTTCACCCGGCGACGATCGCCCTCGCCGATCGCATCGACACGCCCCGCTTCTCCTGCTCGGTCTCCCTGTCGACCACTGCCGGCGACAGCTGGCGCCCACTGTCGATGCCCCTGCCCCCGGATGCGCCGAACTGCCACCAGCCCGACGTGGCCTATGACGCCGCCGGCCGCCTGCTCGTCCTCTACACCGCCACCGGCGGGCGGTTCAACCAGCCGGTGGGCATCTGGCTCCAGCGCTTCGACGGGGAGGCGCCCGCCGGTGCCGCTGTCCACGTCGGGCCGGCCGAGGCCTTCCACGCCCACCTGACCGTCGACGGCGAGCGGGTGTGGGTGAGCTGGGTCCAGGTCGACGGGGCGGCCGAGCTGCCCCTGGGCTTCACCGCCACGCCGGGGCCGGTGCGCCTGGTCCGCTCCGATGACGGCGGCGGCAGCTTCGCCGCCCCGGTGACGGTGGGGGAGCCGGGCACTCGGCTGGTGGAGCCGACGCCGGTGGCGTTGGGCGGCGACCGCGTGGTGGTGGGCGCCCTCGACCTGGGCGCCGACCGGCTCGACTACGAGGCCGGCCACGGTGGCCAGGGCGGCCCGCCCTCCGACGACCCCTGGCGGGTCGCGACCTGGACCTCCACCGACGGCGGCGCCACCTTCGCGCCCGGTGTCACCGTCGCCAGCGGCCTGGTCGCTCCCCAGCGGATCATCGTGAACCTGGCCCCCGCTCCGAGCTTTGCCCGTGACCCGAGCCGGGACGGCCGGCTCTACGCGACCTGGGACGCGGGTCGCGGCGACGGGCGCGACGTCTTCCTCGCCCGCTCCGACGACGGGGGAGCGACCTGGTCCCCCGCCGTCGACGTCGCCCCCCGGCCACGGGGCCAGCTCCTGCCCGCAGTCGGGGTGTCGCGGTCGGGACGGGTCGACCTGGTCTTCTATGACCGGAGCGCCGACCCCCAGGACCACCTCGCCCGGGTGGCCATGGCGTCCTCCTCCGACGGCGGGCGGACCTTCCGGACCGCCACCGTCTCCGGCCCGCCCTTCGACACCCGGATCGGCTTCGGCAGCCTCCAGGGCATTCCGGTGCTGGGCAGCCGCCTGGCGGTACTGCCCGAGGGCGGTCGGTCCCGGGCGTTCTGGGCCGACACCAGTCGGGGCACGATCGACGACAACATCGCCGATCTGGCCACCGTCAGCGTCGACATGGAGGCCGTAGGCCGCCGCCGGCCGTTGCTGGTGGCGGGGGGCCTCCTACTGCTTGGCCTGGGCGGTGGCCTGGCCCTTGTCGTCGGCTTCCGCCCAGGTGACCGTCGCCCACAGCAGGCCTAGGCCGAAGACGGCGAGCGCAGCCGACGTGTGGTAGATCGTGGCCGCCCACGGCGCGTCGCCCCGCAGGGCCTGGGCGACCAGGGGCAGGTGGGTGGCCATCATCCACAGCCCGGCCAGCAGGACCGCCATCCCGCCCAGGAACCGCAGCGGCCCCGGCCCGCTGGGGCGCCGGCCGGCCAGGATCCCGACGACTGAGGCGACCAGGACCACGACGGCCGGGATGACGTGGTCCGCCACCTCCTTGGAGGACGTCACGTTGAGCTTGGGGCCGCTGTACTTGGGCAGCGACGCCCACACGGCCACGGCCACGCCCACCAGGGGCATCAGCCGGGCCAGATCGGGCCCGGCGGGGCGCGGCCCCACCGGCTTGGCGACGGGCTTCCGTGCCGCCGGGTTGGAGGAGCCCTTGGCCATGCGGTCCCCGGCGCCGTTCAGTTGGACGAGTACGAGGGCGACAGTGTCGTCGCCAGGGCCACCAGGGCCCGCACCGCCGGGGCGTCGGGGTCGAGGTCGATGGGGGCGATGCCCTTTCGGTCGGCCTCCACGATCTTCATGTCGTGGGGCACGCCGACCACTTCCATGCCCGGGAACGCGTCCTTCACCGTCTGGAGATCCTCGTCATGGCGGATGCGGTTGGCGACGACGACGATCCGCCCGACGGTGCGCTCGGCGGCCAGGGCCGCGGCGCGCGCGCCGACCTCGAGGGACTTGGGGGTGGCCTCGACGACGATCACGACGGTGTCGACGTGCTCCTCGCCCAGGCGGGTGAGGGTACCGACGCCCGCCTCGAAGTCGGCGACGACGACGTCTTCCTCATTGAAATCAACGGAGCCGAGCAACTGCTCGGGCGACAAGCCACATCAGAGTCAGCCAGGTTCGGGGTTGTCGATCCGGCTCACCACCGCCAATCGCACACCGTCGGGGCCGTCGGAGCCGTAGCGGGACAGCAGGGTGTCCCAGGTGGGGGCGTGGGCCTCCTCGCCCTCGTCGAGGGCCTGGCGCATGGAGACCAGGCGCTCGGTCTCCTCGTCGCCCACGCCGAGGGAGATGCCGAGGTTCGGGTTGGAGTCGCAGTCGAGGGCGACCACGGCCAGGCCTTCGCGGGCCAGGGTGCGGGCGATCACCGACGACGTCGTCGTCTTCCCGGATCCGCCCTTGCCGACCACTGCGAGCTTCATGAAACCCTCTCTTCGCTCAGGTGTTCAACCAGTGATTCTACTGCCCGGACCGCGGCACAGTCGGGGGCAAAATCGATGGGCGCCAACTGGCGACGTTCGGCTTCGGCCAGGTCCTCGTCCCACGGCACCGCGGCGATCACTTCGAGGCCGGTGCCCCGGGCGATCATGTCGACGTCGTCGGGCTGGCGGACCTTGCTGGCCACGGCCAGGACCTTCTTCGGGTTCTCGGGGTCGAGGTCGGCCATGCGTGCCAGCCGCCGCCCGGAGAGCAGCGACTTGGCTGTCGGCTCCACGACGATCAGGATGGTGTTGGCCCAGCTGCCCCATCCGGTGAACGCCTGGCGGGTCCCGCCGGGGAGGTCGCCGACCACGTTCCAACGTCCGGCCGGCAGCTGGTTGATGACGAAGCGGAAGGCGATCTGGGAGCGCCACAGGTTCTGGTCGCCCTTGATCTTGCCGAACTGCAGGAAGCGCACGCCGTCGGGCGCCTCGACCGACCACCGCTCCACCGCCTCGAAGGGGTCGACGTCGGGATTGAGGCGCCAGCGAGGGCCCTCCTCGCCCTCCTTGCGCTCCACGACGGCGTCGTCGGGGATCGGCGGGGTGTGGTCGATGGCCAGGCCCAGGGAGAAGGCCAGGCCGGGCAGGGGGTCGGAGTCGATGGCCAGGACCTTGTGGTCCTGGCGGGCCAGGGTGCGGGCGAAGGTCCCGGCGATGGCCGACTTGCCCGCCCCACCCTTGCCGACGAACGCCAGCCTCATCGGCCCGGCACCCGCGGCCCGGGCACCCGGGCGTTGTCGGCCGGCCGGGCCGGCGCCGCCTTTGTCCTGCGGGATCTGACGAGGAACACGGTGGAGGCTCCGATCAGGAGGAGGAGGATCACGACGAGGGCGACGGCGACGCCGCCCCGGCTGGATCCGAGGGCGACGGACGTGAAGGCGACGTCCTGGCGGCCGGTGGCGGGCGTGCCGAGGTGGGTGTCGGTCCACACCGCGTAGGCCCGGTCATCGGTCGACATGAGGCCGAGCTTGGTCCCGAAGTCGGTGCCGTACTCGGTCCCGAACGAAGGGCCGACGGTGGAATCGAAGGACTGGGCCGACATCCGGATGTTCCGGAAGGTCTTCCCGTGGTCGTCGGAGGTGGCCAGGTAGGCGTCGAGCAGCACCTTGGCCGGGTCGTTCCGACCGTCGAGGAACAGTACGTCGACCCGGCCGTCCGGGGCGACGTCGACCTTGGGCAGGAACTGGGCGGTGCCGTCGGCCGGGTTGTCGTTGACCTTCACCGGCTTCGACCACGACCCGCCCCCGTCGGATGAGTGCCGGAGGAACACGTCGTCGTCGCCGTTGCGACCGTCGGCCCACGTGGCGTACAGGTTGTCCCCGCTGCCCGCGGCGAGCTGGGGGAACTCGGGCAGGTAGATGAGGAAGCGGCGGGTGGGCAGGACGTCGGCGTCCACCTCGGTGTTGGGCCCGAAGGTCTTGCCGCCGTCAGTGGAGGTGGCCAGCACCAGCGCGAACGGCAGCTCGGCCGGTGGCCCCGGCAGGTCGGAGAAGTCCCGCTGGTTGTCCTTGTAGTCGGTGTAGAGGACCTGCAGCCGACCCTTGCCGTCCACGACGGGGCTGGGGGCGCCGATGCGTTCGCGGGCGGGGTCGCTCACCCGGACCGGCGCCGAGAACGTCTTGCCCTTGTCGTCCGAGCGGACGGCCACCACGTAGGGGACCGGTTCGGTGAAGCTCAGGTTGCCGGTGCCGAAGGCCTGGAGCCAGGTGATGTGCACGGGGCCCTTGGGGTCGATGGCGAGGCGGGCCTGGAATGCGAGCTCCCCCGAGACCATGGTCGGCAGCGCCAGCGTGTGCCCGCCGTCGGTCGACGTCGACAGCCACAGGCTGCCCGGGTCGTTCCCCGTGCCGCGAAGGGCGACGTAGAGGACGTAGAGCGTGCCGTCCGGGCCGAAGGCCACGTCGGGACCGAACGGGCAGGGATCGCCCTGCGGGGACGCCGCGCACTTGGGCACGTCGGGGGCCAGGGGCAGCACGGTCTGTTCCCACGTCCGGCCGCCGTTGTCGCTGTAGGAGAGGAATCCGGAGAACCCGGGGCGGTCCATGCGGTAGGTGACCACCAGGTTGTCGCCACGTGTGGGGTTGCGGGCGATGGTGGGCGAGTTGCGGACGTCGATCGGGCCCTCGCGGTTGACCAGCACGGTGTCGCCCACCTTGGTGCTCCCGCCGGAGGTCAGGGCCGCCACCGCCACGATCACCACCACGAGGCCGACCGCGGCGGCGATACCGGCGAGCACGGTTCGCCTCACGGGCACCGACGATAGCTGTCCGGATCGTGCGCGCCTATCGCGACGGTGCGGATAGCCGTCATGTGTGCAGCGATGGCCAAGGGCGTCAGAAGGGATGGATACGCTCCGTCCGATGGAGATCGCCATCCTCCTGTTCGACGGATTGACCGCGCTCGATGCAGTGGGGCCCTACGAGGCGCTGAGCATGCTGCCCGAGGCCCACGTCCGCATGGTGGGCACCGAGCGCGGCGCCAAGCGGACCCGTCGCGGCTCATTGGCGCTGGTCGCCGACCACACCCTCGCCGAAGTGCCGCGACCCGACATCGTGGTGGTGCCCGGGGGCCCCGGCGAGGAGGCGCTCCGCTCCAACCCCGCGGTGCTGGGATGGCTGCGGACCGCGCACGAGACGTCGCGCTGGACCACCTCCGTCTGCACCGGGTCACTCCTCCTCGCCGCCGCCGGGATCCTCGACGGGGTCGATGCCACGACCCACTGGTCCTCGATGGGCGATCTGGCCGCCCTCGGCGCCACCCCGGTCGCTGAGCGTGTCGTCGTCCGGGGCCGCATCGTCACCGCCGCCGGGGTGTCAGCCGGGATCGACATGGCCCTGCGCCTGGCCCAGCTCGAAGCCGGGGACGACGTGGCCATGGCCATCCAGCTCATCCTCGAGTACGACCCGCAACCCCCGTTCGACGCCGGCTCGCCGGCCAAGGCGCCCGCTCACGTGGTCGAGATGGCGCAGGGCCGGCGCCCGGCCCGCAGCTGACCCGCCCGATGCGCGGCGCGTGGGTGCTGGTGGCCGCGCCGGCGGTTGCCGGGTTGGTCGGTTGCGGCGGAGGCTCCACCGCGGCGACATCGCCCAAGGAGGCGTGGACGGCGAAGCACGGCGCCGCCCTCGCCACCCTCCACACCGACCTCGAAACGGCCCGGACGACGCTGTCCTCGCTCCAGCGCCCTGACATCCTCGGCAGCTGCAACCAGCTCCGGGACAGCCTGGTCGAGGCCCGCAAGGGTCTGCCCGTGCCCGATCCCACGTCGGACACCAACCTACGGGCGGGCCTCGACGCCGTCGGCGTGGGAACGGAGGACTGCATCAAGGGCGCGCAGGGCCCGAACATCCCCCAGCTCGAGAAGTCGTTCTCCGAGCTCCGGGAGGCCAGCACGCTGATGGAGGTCGCCAGTCGCACCATCGACGGCTGGCGGTAGCCGTCGGCCGGTCGGTGGCCGGGCGGCTGGGGTCCCTGCCCCCGGCCGCCCGGCCACGAGGACGGCTACTTGATGCTGCGGGCGGCCGTGGCGGCAGCCGTCCGGAGGAACTCGTGCGGATCGTCCGCGGCCAGAGCCTGGACCTTGGTGCGCAGCTCGGCGCGGCCCAGGGCGCCCGCGGTACCGACTGCGATCTTGCGGACGCCGACGTCGGCGTCGTCCAACAGGCGCTCCAGCACCTCGGTCGGTGCCGCCGACGACGCGTTGCGGAGACCGCTGGCGGCGGCGATGCGGACCTGGGGGTCCCGGTGCTCCGCCGCCTTCCGGAGGAGGCTGACGGAGCCCTCCCCCCCGATCAGGCTGGCCGCGTAGGTCGCCTTGGCCGCCCGGAGCGGATCCTGGGCGTCGACGATCATCTCGAGGTGGGGCAGCGCCTCCGGGCCGAGGGTGGCGATGGTGGAGTAGTTGGGCTCGTCCCGATCGATCTCGGCGAGCACGTCCTGCATGGTCACGGGCATGGGTCGACTCCTCAGTTCGTGAACGCGCTGGCCAGCATGGTGCTGGACTCGGACGCGATGATGTCGGGGGGCGGGTTGGTGATGTTGTCGGTGCCGTTGCCGGTCATCAGCCGGTTGTTGTCGTTGACGTGGGCGAGGCCGAGCACGTGGCCCGACTCGTGCGCCACCGTCCAGCCGCTGGCCCCACTGGCCACGGCCGCGCTCGGCTTGCCGGCGGGGTACGCCGCGCAGCCGTTGAGCGGCGGCACGGTGCTGCGCACCAGATAGACGGCGAGGTCGTTGGCGCCGACACCGTTGCGGTTGGCGTAGAGCTGGTTCTGCTCGGCGGTCGTGGCGCCCATGTTGCACTGGCCGACATCGAGGTCGTTGAGCGCCGGCAGGTTGAGGTTCTCGAAGGACACGTACTTCACGCCGACCTGAGCGGTGGCGTAGACGAGGCGCATGTTCGAGATCATCTGGTTGACGCTGAACCGGGTCGGCGCGGTCAGGCACTTGATGTGCAGCCGCACCGTCTCCCGGCATGCGAGGGCGCCGGTGCCCGGGCTCCAGTAGATCGACCCGTGCTGGAACTCGCTGTAGCGACCGGTGCCGTCCTCGGTGCTGAGCTCGTTGCTCGTCGGGTAGCCGAGGAAGCTCCGCTCCCAACCCATGCCGGCCCACAGGGCCCGAATGGCGCCGTGCACCTCGTGGGCGCCGGTGCTCGGCGTCCAGTAGATGGAGCCACCCTGGTAGTGGTTGAACCGGCCGACCCCGTCGGGCGTGGTCGTCTCGTCGGTGAGCGGGTAGCCCAGGAAGCTGCGCTCCCAGCCCAGCGTCGACCAGAGGCCACGGATGGCGCCGTGCACCTCGTGGGCGCCGGTGGCTGGCGTCCAGTACACGGAGCCGTTCTGGAAGTGGTTGTAACGGCCCACGGTGTCGGGCGTGGTCGTCTCGTCGGTGAGCGGGTAGCCGAGGAAGCTGCGCTCCCAGCCTTTGCCCGCCCAGAGGGCCCGGATGGCGCCGTGCACCTCGTGGGCGCCGGTGGCGGGGGTCCAGTAGATCGAGCCACCCTGGAAGTGGTTGTAGCGGCCGACCCCGTCGGGCGTGCCGGTCTCGTCGGTGAGCGGGTAGCCCAGGAAGCTGCGCTCCCACCCCTTGCTTGCCCAGAGCGCCCGGATGGCACCGTGGGACTCATGGGCGCCGGTGGCCGGCGACCAGTAGATGGATCCGCCGGCGTAGTGGCGGTAGTGGCCGATGCCGTCGGGCGCCACGTTCTCACCCGTGGTCGGCGCCCCGAGAAAACCTCCGGCACCGCCCAACTGGGCGTACTTCACGTCGATGTCGGACACAAGTTCCCCTCTCCTCCCGTCGGCCCCACGGACTGGAGCCGCTCGGTACGTAGAGGTGGAGCCGATGGGCGCTGATACACCGCACCGCCGATGGGCCCGTCGCCGCCAGGCGGGACGCGAACGAACCCACGCGTCGAGGAGAAAGGGGGCGGGAAGGGGCCTCGACTGGCGGAGGCCCCTTCCCGGGAGGGGGTTGTTCACACCGCGCTGGGTGCAACGTCATACTTACCCGGGCGGCGCACGCCCCAAACCGATCCGGCAGAGACATTTCCGGCCGGCAGGCCGTAGGGTGCGACGGTGAAGAAAGCGCTGGTCCGGGCCCTGCCGAGCGCCGACCTCGTCGCCGAGACCCCGGGGGAGCCCAACATCCGCAGGGTCACCGTGGAGGGCGTCGACGTCCTGCTGGGGCGGCTGACCGGTGGCCCGGTGGTCGCCTTCGCCGCCCGCTGCCCGCATCAGCAGACCAACCTGGAGGACGCCACCTTCTTCGACGGCCTGGTCCGCTGTCCCCTCCACGTCTATCTCTACGACCCCCAGACCGGCGCCAACGTCCTGCCCGCCCGCGACGCCGACCCCGCCAGCCTCTGGAAACTGAAGCCCGGCTACCTCCCGATCCACCCCGTCGAGGAGCGCGAGGGCTGGATCTGGGTCGGTCCCGACCCCCGCCCGGCTCCCCGATCGTTCCACCCCGAGTTGGAACGGCCGCCAGCGGCGGCACCGGAGGCGGCGCCGGACGCCGGTCCGGTCGCCGCGGCGATGGGGCCGGTCCTCCATCCGTCCCGGACCCTGCGGGTGGCCCCCGGGGCGACGTTCACCCTGCGCCTTCCCACCACCCCCAAGGCCGGCTTCGTCTGGCGGGTCGAGACCGGGGGACCCCTCCTGGCCGTGGTGGAGGAGCGGTTCGATTTCGGCGACCCGCCCCGCCACCTCATCCGGGTGACGGCCCGGGGCGAGGGCGAGTCGACCCTGCGCTGCCTCTACGCCCGGCCGTGGGACAGCCAGGCTGCGGAAGTGCGAACCTACGTCGTGCGGGTGGAGCTCGGCTGATGACCGCGGGCCCGTCGCTGGACTGGCCGTCCTTGGCGGTGGCGGAGTGGGAGCAGACCCGGGACACCCTCCAGCTGTGGACCCAGATCGTCGGCAAGGTCCGCATGGCAAACACCCCGACGGTCAACCACTGGTGGAACGTCCCGCTGTACGTCACGGCCCGGGGTCTCACCACCTCGCTCGTTCCGCATCGCAGCGGCCGGGGCTTCCAGATCGACTTCGACCTGCAGGCCCACCGGCTCGACATCGTCACCGACGCGGGGAACGCGGCGTCCTTCCCCCTTCGACCGATGCCGGGTTCCCGGTTCTACTCCGAGGTGATGACCCGCCTCGACGCCCTCGGGGTCGGCACGGCGATCTGGCCGGTCCCTGTCGAGATCCCCGGAGCCATCCCGTTCCTCGACGACGACGTGTATGCCGCCTACGACCCCGACGCCGCCCGGCGGTTCTGGCTCCTGCTCGTGCAGGCCACCCGGGTGTTCGGCGAGTTCCGCAGCGGCTTCGTCGGCAAGGCCAGTCCGGTCCACCTGTTCTGGGGTGCGCTCGACCTCGCCGTCACCCGGTTCTCCGGCCGGCCCGCCCCGCCGCACCCGGGCGGTGCGCCCAACTGCGGCCCGCACGTCATGCACGAGGCGTACTCCCACGAGGTGAGCAGCTGCGGGTACTGGCCCGGCGGCGATGGCGAAGGCGTGTTCTACTCCTACGCCTACCCCGAGCCGCCCGGGTTCCGCGCCGCCGCCGTCATGCCCGCCGAGGCCTCGTACCGGGAGGACCTCGGCGAGTTCGTCCTCCCCTACGAGGTCGTGCGGGCGGCCGCCGATCCCGACGGCATCCTGCTCGACTTCCTGCAGTCCACCTACGAGGCGGCCGCCACGAGGGCCGGCTGGGATCGGGCGGCGCTCGAACGCCACCTTTCCGGTCCGGTCGGCGACGCCCCGGCTGCCGACCACTGAGAGAGGAACTTCCGATGGCCGAACCCTGCTCACACGTCGACTCGCTCGGCCCGGCCGGCGGCGCCGCTCCCTCCGGCACCGGATGCGAAGACTGTCTCCGCACCGGCGACCGGTGGGTGCACCTGCGCCTGTGCATGTCGTGCGGCCACGTGGGCTGCTGCGACAGCTCCCCGAACCGGCACGCCACCGCCCACTGGCAGGAGCAGCCGGGGCATCCCCTGATCCGGTCCTACGAGCCGGGCGAGAACTGGTGGTGGTGCTACGCCGACGACCTGGCCTTCGAGGTCGCGGGCGCCCCGCCGTCGCCGTCGCACCCCTGACCCTTCACGGCCGGCCATGACCGGCGACCCGCTCAGCCGACGGTGATGGTGCCCTTCATGGCGTCACGGTGGTACTCGCAGTGGAACTTGTAGGTGCCAGGTTTGAGGGTGGCCCTGGTCTGCACCGTCGTGCCCGCTCCGACATCCTTGTTCACGTTGCCGCCGTCTTCGATGGTGAGGTTGTGCTCGACCTTGTCGGTGTTCTTCACGACGAATGTCACGTCGCCCGCCGGCACCTTGATGTCGGTCGCGGAGTAGGTGATGTTGGCCGCGGTCAGGTCGACGGTGTTGCCCTGCGGCAGAGGTCGGCTTCGAATCCGACCCGCAGGCCGTCAACACCCCGCGGCGGCGATCACGACGACGACGGTGCGGAGCGCGGACCTCATGCTGGGGGCCTCCTCATGGGCTGGGTGAGGCCAGCATGAGCCGGCCGGCCCGCTGAAACCATTGGACCTTGGTCCTAGGACCAAGGTCCACTACCGCCCGGGACGGCGTCGATCCGGGGATGGGACCATGTGGCGGCCTGCTGCCCGTGAAGGCGCATCGGGAGCGGTCGTTCCGCTGGGTGGTGATCGGTCCGGTCCTGCAGTTCAGCCTGATGGGCCTCTTCGCGGTGGCCGTCGTCGGGGTCGCCTCCGCGGTGGCCAGCCGCCGGGTCGGGGAGGGGGAGGCGATCACAGATGCACGGACGACGCCTTGATCCGGGCCCAGACCGTGGTCGAGCCGGTCGTGGTCGACCAGCTCGCCGGCCGCGACCCGGCCGCGGTGGCCCGCGTGCAGGAGGTGGTGACGAGCCAGGTCCTGGACCGGTCGTTGGTCCGGGTCAAGATCTGGTCCCGCGACGGGGAGGTCGTCTATTCGACGAGCCGTTGCTGATCGGCAGGGTCTTCGGGCTCGGCGGCGACAAGGTGGCCGCCCTCGATCGGGGCCAGGTCGTGGCCGACGTCAGCGACCTCTCGACACCGGAGAACCAGTACGAGCGGCCGTGGAAGAAGCTGCTCGAGGTGTACCTGCCCATCCTAAGCCGGGCGGCACGCGCCTTCTCTTCGAGGCGTACTTCAGGTACGACGCGGTCGCCGCCGCCGGCGGGCGGGTCTGGCGCAGCTTCGCACCGATCTCCCTCGCCGCCCTCGCTGTCCTCGAGCTGTTGCAGATCCCCCTCGCCTGGTCGCTGGCCCGCCGCCTCCGCCGCCGCCCTCCTCTACCGGATGGTGCAGGAAGCGGTCCCCAACGTGGTGTCCACTCGAAGGCCGGGACCGTTTCGGTCCGCGTCCGGGAGAACGGCGTCGTGCGCGTGGGTCGAGGTCACCGACGACGGGGTGGGCTTCGACTCCTCCCTCGCCGAGGCGCGCGACTCCGAGGGTCATCTCGGGCTGCCGGGGATCAAGGGCCTGGTGGCCGACGCCGGAGGCCGGCTGGAAGTCGACACCGCGCCCGGCGCAGGGACGACGGTTCGCGTGGAGGTGCCGATGCGATGATCCGGGTGCTCGTCGTCGACGACCACGCCGTGGTGCGGGCCGGCCTGGAGCAGTTGATCCTGACCGCAGCCGACATCGAGGTGGTCGGCATCGCGGCGGACGGCGCGCAGGCGGTCGAGATCGCCCGCCGGACCACGCCCGACATCGTGTTGATGGACCTTCCGATGCCGGTCATGGACGGGGTGGAGGCGACCCACAGGATCACCGCCGGTGTCGCAGGGGTCCAAGTGGTGGTCCTCACGTCGTTCTCGGACCACCAGCGCATCCTGGACGCCCTCGGCGCCGGGGCGTCGGGCTACGTGTCAAGGACGCCGGCCCCGACGAGCTGCTCGCGGCCATCCGTGTCGCTGCGGCGGGCGGAGCTCCACTCGACCCGAAGGCGGCCCGGGTGCTGCTGGATTCCCGCCACCCCCGCCCGGCTCTGCGTGGCGGCCGCGGTCGTCGGGCACGGTGGTGGCCGTCGGGATCGTCCCGGGGACGGGCGATGTGGGAACGGTGGTGACGCCGCGATCGTCGTTGGCGTCGTGGTTCACGCCGTCGTCCGTGCCCGAGCGCCCCCGGCCCCGGTCGTCGGCACCCGCAACGGTCGTCGGCACCCGCACCGGCGGTGCCGCCGGTGCGGGTCGTGCCTGTCGTGCCGGTCCTGTCTGTCGTGCGGTTGTCCGTGGCGTCGTTGCCGGTCGTGGTGGGGACGCCGGGCGGCCGGTCGTCCACGGACGTCGCCGTCGTCCCGTTGCCGGACCGGGCGCCGGCCGGGATGACGACGTGCGGCGACGGCCGGGGCCCACCGACTGCGTCGCCGCGTAGGCCATGCCTCCCACCATGGTGAACGAGATGACGGTGAGTCCGGCCGTGATGATTCGCTTGTGCATGTGGACCTCCAGGGAGGGGTCGAGGGCGTGGACCCATCGTGCGCTTCCGGAGGTACGGCGTTGTAGTGGTCGATGGTCGTACGACCGGCGAAGTCGTGCATGTCGCCCCGCCGGGACCGACAGCCGGTCGCCGGTCCGACACCAGATTCGATACGTGACCGGGAACGGGCGCAACCCTCCTGTCGTCGCTGCCTACGCCCTGCCGGCCTGCGCCTACGGTACGATTTTCCGAGGATGCGAGCTCGTAGGGCACCAGCACCGGCACTGTCGCCGCCTGGGTCACACCCGTCGGTGCCGCTGCCATCGAGGGTCCTGTCAGGGTGACTCTCACCGAGATACTCGCCCACTGGGTGGGCGACGCCGAGCGCATGAACGCCAGCCCGGCGTGCGCTGTTGTCGTCACCCCCGAACTGTTCGCCGCGCTGGTGGCCGAACAGCGCGCCGACGCACCGACGGTGGGCGACCTACCGATCATCACCGCGGCGTCAGAG
This sequence comes from Actinomycetota bacterium, assembly GCA_030946525.1. GTDB lineage: Bacteria > Actinomycetota > Acidimicrobiia > Acidimicrobiales > AC-14 > CADCTB01. Next base: position 18,153 of record JALYYN010000407.1, read on the forward strand.
GTCGACCCGGCCAGCGGTCTTCCGGCGCTCGATGAGATGGTCGAGATCGCCGGCCCGGACCGGGTGTGCGTCTACCTCGGTACCTCCCCCGGCGACAGCACGTTTCCGGTCGGCCACGACCCGGCGATGCCGGTGTTCTTCATCCCGGTTTCGCCCGGCTCGATCGCCGACGGGAACGGCCTCGAGGGCTACAACCGCCTGCGCTGGTACGGATTGGGTCCTGAAGAGGCGCTCGCCGGGGCGGGTTGAGAGCCGGCCTCGCTCCCTCAGTGTGGGCGACGCCGAACCGAGCCCATCGCAACGCGTCGCCGGCGGCTAACGTCGTGGCGATCGTGATCCGTCGGCAGGAGGTGAGTCCCATGAACGCAGTCTCCACAATGGGTGCTCCGCTGCAATTCACGATCGCGCGACTGAGGTAGTCGCCACCGGGAGCGCCCGCCAGGTAACTCGCGAAAGGCGACTCCCATGAATGCGACACCATTTTCGACGCGGCACGTCACCTCGACGACGGCCTCCGACCGGCCTAGGTCCGACCAGGATCGGCCGCAGGTCGACGCCACCAGGCGGGGGCGCGCCGCGGGTGGGCGGGCGTTGGTCCTCGGTGGTGGCGGATCGGCAGGCAATGCGTGGTTGATCGGCGTCACCGCCGGCCTGTTCGAGACCGGGTTGGATGTGACCGAGGCCGATCTGATCATCGGGACGTCGGCCGGATCGACAGCCGCGGCCCAGTTGACGGGCGCCAGCCCGACCCGACTGCTTGCCGACATCCTTTCCGCTGCGCCCCTGCAACGGACCGGCCCGGTCCGATCCGGCGGTGGACGCGTTCCCGTCGGGCCGGTGGTCGACCATATGCGGAGGACGAGCGAGATCATCGCCGCCGCTGAGGATCCGAGCGACATGCGACGGAGACTGGGTGCCGCGGCGCTCAAGATTGATGCCGCGTCGGACGGCTCCGGGCAGACGCAGTGGCGCGCCACCGTCGCCGCCCGGCTGCCCAACCAGCACTGGCCGCAACGAACGCTGCTCATCACCGCGGTCGACGCCCGTACCGGTGAACCCGTCGTGTTCGACCGCCACAGCGGAGTCGACCTGGTGGACGCCATCGCTGCCAGCACCGCAAGTGGCGCCCCCTACGGTATCGGCGAGAGCCGATACATCGACGGCGGCTACCGACGATCCAGCGAGAATGCCGATCTGGCCGCCGGATACGGGCGGGTGCTGGTGCTGTCACCGCTCGGCGGAAGATCGCGGGCGCCGATGGAGTGGGGCATGCACCTTGCCGTGCAGATCGACGAACTGCGCGCCTGCGGTAGCAGTGTCGAAGCCATCCTGCCGGACAGCAACGCCCGCGACGCATTCGGCGGCAATCTGATGGATCTGTCGACGCGTCCGCCCGCCGCCCGGGCCGGTTACGACCAAGGCCGAGCCCTTTCCGAACAGCTCACCGGGTTCTGGCGCTGACGCCCTCGAAATCAGTCGACTCGGCAGGCGTCTCCTGCCGGCCTACTCGTAGCTGATAGCGGCGAGCACGTCGAGCCTGGCCGCCCGCCGGGCCGGGAAGACGGCGGCGACCACGCCGGCGACGGCGGCCAGGATCACGTAGAGCACAAGCTGGCCCCCGGGGATCACCAGGGTCTTGATCCCCTGGTCGCTGAGGGCGGCCACGACGGCCCAGCCGAACAGCACGCCCACGGCCAGGCCGAGCACCGCGCCCAGCACGGCGATGATCACCGACTCGCCCCGGATCATGGACCGGACCTGGCGGCGGGACATGCCGACGGCCCGGAGCAGACCGAGCTCCCGTGTCCGCTCGAACACCGACAGCGCCAGGGTGTTCACGATGCCGAATAGGGCGATGATGATCGACAGGGCGAGCAGGGCGGTCACCAGGCCGAGGATCTGGTTGACCTGGTCCGCCTGCTGCTTCTTGAACTGGGCCTGGTCACGCAGCTCGACGTTGGGGAAGTCGGCGGTGACCCGTTCGACGGCGGCGCGAGCCACAGCCGGGGTGATGCCCGGCGCCGCCTTGGCCAGGACCACGAAGTCGAGGCGGTCGGTGTAGTTGGCGTCGTAGGTGGCGGTGGAGATCAGGTAGTTGCCGAGCAGCTGGTTCTTGGCGAAGGTGCCGGCGATACGAAGGTCGTGCGTGCCGGTGCGGGAGAAGGTCATTGGCAGCGTGCCGCCGATGGCCAGGCCCTTGTCCTTCAGCTCCTTCTCGTCGACCATGACCTCGCCCCGGGCCAGGCCCTGGGCGTCGCCACCGGTGACGTCGAACTTGAGGACCTTGCCGATCGTGGCCGGGTCGCCGGCGTACAGGGTCCGGGACTGGCCTGAGGAGCGCCACTCGCCGGTCTGCAGGCCCGACACCGCGGCCAGTTCCCGCTGCTGGGCCAGGCGGGGGGCCAGGTCGGTGCTGATGCTGGGCTGGAAGTTCGACGTGCTGATGATGTAGTCCGCCGACAGGTAGTCGTCGACGACGGAGGACGCCGAGTCCTTGATCGACGCGGCCAGCACGCTCACGCACGCCACCAGGCCCAGGCCGACCGTGAGGGCGGCGGCGGTGGCGGCGGTGCGCCGGGGGTTCCGCATGGCGTTCTGGCGACCGAGCCGCCCCGACAGGCCGGCGATGCGGGCGAACGGCGCCCCGATCACCCTCGCCATGGGCGAGGCCGCCAGCGGGCTGAGCAGGGCCACGGCCACGAAGACGAGGGCGGCGCCCAGGCCCACGAGGGACAGGGCGTTGCTACCGCCGACGAACAGGCCGTCGAACAGGGCCGCGCCGCCCACGAGCGCGATGGCCAGGCCGACGACGGATCGCCGGCGCAGCGACCCGCCCTGCTCCACGCCGCCGCCCCGGAGGGCGGCCATGGGCGGGATCCGTGACGCCCGCCGGGCCGGCGCGATCGACGACACGACGGTGACGACGACACCGACGACGAGCGACACGATCACCGTGCGCGGGAGGACCTTGGTGCCCGAGGCGGGGAGGTCGATGCCGAACGCCTTGAGCAGGCTCTGCAGGCCGATGGCGACGAGGACCCCCAGACCGAGTCCCACGAGAGACGCGAAGAGACCGACGATGCCCGCCTCGGCCACCACCGAGACCAGGACCTGACGCCGGCTGGCCCCGAGGGCCCGCAGCAGGGCGAGCTCCCGAGTGCGCTGGGCAACCAGGATCGAGAAGGTGTTGAGGATGATGAACCCGCCGACGAACAGGGAGATGCCGGCGAAGACGAGCAGGGCGGTGCCGAAGAAGCTCAGGGCCGACTGGACCGCCTTGGCGCTCTCGTCGGCGACCTGCTGGCTGGTCACCGCCTCCACGCCCTGGGGAACGGCGGCGGCGACCCGGGTCCGCAGGTCGATGGCGCCGACGCCCGGGGCGGCCTTGACGTCGATCGAGTCGTAGCGCCCGACCTTGCCGAACACCCGCTGCGCCGTCCCCAGGTCGAAGGCCGCGAGGGTGGCGCCGGCCAGGTTGTCGGCCTGGCCGAACCCGGTGGTGCCCACGATGGTGAACTCCTCCGTCGGCCCCTGGAACAGGATCTTCACCTTGTCCCCGACCGCGAACTTGTGCTTCTTGGCGGTGGTCACGTCGACCACGACTTCGCCCGCCTTCTCGGGCGCCCGACCGGTCCGCAGGCGCAGTGGGGTGAGCGCGGTCGTCGACGTCCAGTTGAACCCCAGGGTGGGCGCCCCGGTGGTGGTCACCGCCTTGCCGGCCTTGTCGATGAACTGGGCGGAGCCGCCCACCGTCCCCTCGGCCGCCTGGACGCCCGGTACCCGCTTCACGATGTCGAGCACCGAGGCCGGCACCGTGTCCCGGACCGCGTCCGCCCCGGCGTTGGCGCCGAAGCCCGACACCGCCCGCACCGACACGTCGGCGCCGGCGGACACCTCGTGGAACAGCACGTCGAAGGTGTGGTTGATGGTGTCGGTCAGCACGAAGGTGCCGGCGACGAAACTGACGCCCAGGACCACGGCCATGGCCGTGAGGAACAGCCGGAGCTTGTGGGCGAAGACGCCCTTGAGGATGGCCCGGGTCACTGGTCCACACTCCCTTCGGGCGTGTCGCCCAGTGCATTGTCCATGGACCGGCCGTCCGGGGCGGTCATAGTGCTCTAGCCGCCCAGCTGCTTCATCCGGTCGAGCACCCGGTCGGCGGTGGGGCCGCTCATCTCGTCGACCACGCTGCCGTCGGCCAGGAAGACGACGCGCTCGGCGTAGGAGGCGGCGACGGGGTCGTGGGTGACCATGACCACCGTCTGGCCGAACTCGGCGACGGAATTGCGGAGGAACTCCAGCACCTCGGCGCTGGCCCGGGAGTCGAGGTTCCCGGTGGGCTCGTCGGCGAAGACGATGGCCGGCCGTGAGGCCAGGGCACGGGCGGCGGCGACCCGCTGCTGTTGGCCGCCCGACAGCTCCGAGGGCCGGTGGGACAGGCGGTCCCGGAGGCCGACGGTGTCGATGAGCCGGTCGACCCACGCCTGGTCGGGCTTGGTTCCGGCGATGTCCATGGGCAGGGTGATGTTCTCCGCCGCCGACAGCGTCGGCACCAGGTTGTAGGCCTGGAAGATGAAGCCGATCTTGTCCCTGCGGAGCTTGGTGAGCTCCTTGTCGTTGAGGCCGGTGAGCTCGGTCTCCCCGATGAAGACCCGGCCGGAGGTGATGGCGTCGAGGCCGGCCATGCAGTGCATGAGCGTCGACTTCCCGGAGCCGGACGGCCCCATGATGGCGCTGAACTGGCCGTTGGCGAACTGGACCGAGACCTTCGACAGGGCGCGGACCGACGCGTCGCCCTCGCCGTAGACCTTGACCAGATCGATGCCGCACGCCGCCGGAGCCCGGGGCGTGGGTGACGGCGCTGACGGTTGCACGAGAGTGCTCATTCCTTCACCGGATCCCATCTGAAGAGGCGCAGGGCCAGGAACGCTCCGACCGCGGTCCACGCGAGCAGCACCCACAGGTCGCCGCCGTTGAAGCCGAGGCCCTTTGTGCGGGGGTCGAACGCGTACTGGAGGCCGTCGGCCAGGCGCTGCATCGGGAACACCCTGGCCACCGACCGGAGCCACGGCGGCGCAGTGTCGAGTGGGAAGAAGATGCCCGAGATGAACAGGAGCGGGAAGATCGAGAAGTTCACGATGGCGGGCGCGGCGTCGGCGTTGGGGCACAGGCCGCTGACTGCCAGGCCCAGGGCGCAGAAGCAGGCGGCGCCGAGGCCGAGGGTGACGACCAGCCCGCCCGCGGTGCCGGTGCGGAAGTCGACGCCGAAGGCGACGACGCCGAGGCCGACGGTGAGGACCAGCAGGATCATGGTGATCAGCACCGAGGACCCGATCTGGCCCCCGAGGTAGGCCCACGTCGGCACCGGCGTGCCCCGGACCCGCTTGAGGATCCCGTAGTCGCGGGAGATCGTCATGCGGATGGCCAGGTTCGTGTAGCAGGCGGAGATCAGGCCGAAGGCGAGGATGCCGGGCACGAAGAAGGTGACGAAGGTGATGTTGCCGCGCTCGGCGATACGTGCGCCCGAGTTCAAGGTGGAGAAGATGACCAGGAACAACAACGGGAAGGCGAAGGTGAAGACGGCGCCGGCCGGGTTGCGCCAGAACGCCTTCTGCTCGAACTGGAGTTGGCGGAAGGCGATGCCGGCGTCGCCGGGCGAGCGGCCGGCGGCGACGGCGGGGCGGTTGACGGGGGTGGTGGTCATGGGGCTGCCGCCCCATGAATGTTGCCGGACCGGCCTGCCGGGCCGGTCATGCGGCTCCTTCCGCGGCGGCGGTGAGCGTCAGGTAGACGTCCTCCAGGCTGGGCCGGGCGACGGTGAGCCCCTCCAGCGCCACCCCCCGTTCGAGGGACCACCCGGTCAGGGTGTGCAGGGCGGGGGTGGGTTCCTCGGCCCGCACGACCAGGCCTCGGGTCTCGGTGCTGACCGTGGCGGGGCCAAGATCGGGGAGGTCGGCGGCGGAGGTGCCCGTCGGCAGGGCGAAACGGATCTCGGTGGCGCTGTCGCGCCCGGCCAGGCGGTCGGGCGGGCCCTCGGCGACGATGAGCCCGCCGGAGATCACCGCTACCCGGTCGGCCAGCACCTGGGCCTCGTCCATGTAGTGGGTGGTCAGGAAGATGGTCTTGCCCAGCGACCGGAGGTTGCGGATCACCTCCCACGCATCCCTGCGGGCCGAGGGGTCGAAACCGGTGGTGGGCTCGTCGAGGAAGATCAGCTCCGGGTCGCCGGCCAGGCCGAGGGCCAGATCGAGTCGGCGCTTCTGGCCGCCGGAGAGCTTCTTGACCACCTCGTCGCGCTTCGCCTCCAAGCCGGTGATGGCCAGCAGCTCGTCGACCGGGCGGGGATGCGGGTAGTACCCGCAGTACTGCGCAAGGACCTCGGCGACCTTCAGCAAGCGCTCGACGCCGGTCTCCTGCAGCACGATGCCGATCCGCTCTCGAAGGTCGCGTTCGCCACGGGCCGGGTCGTGGCCGAGCACCTGGACGTCGCCGGCCGAACGCTGGCGGTAGCCCTCCAGAATCTCGACCGTGGTGGTCTTGCCGGCGCCGTTCGGACCGAGGAATCCGAAGACCTCGCCCTCCTCCACGTCGAAGTCGATGCCGCGAACGGCCTCGATGCTGCCGTAGGACTTCCGGAGGTCCCGGACCCGGATGGCCGGCATGGAACCACTCCTCTGCGACGTGGGCCCCAGCCCGGCGCTGATGCTAGCCATGTCCGTTCCTTTCCCGGGTGTCGTTCACGCCGGCGAGCAGCTCTCGCAGGGCGGCCACCTCGGAGGCGAATGCGGCTCGCCCCCGCTTGGTGCAGCACACCCACGTGCGCGGGCGCCGGCCTTCGAAGG
>JALYYN010000415.1 GCA_030946525.1 Actinomycetota bacterium
GGCCTGACCCTGGGCGAGATCGGCGGCATCCTCGGCATCACCGAGAGCCGGGTGTGCCAGATCCACACCAAGGCGGTGATCCAGCTGCGGTCCAAGCTGGCTGCGCCCGAGCGGGAGCCTGCGTAGCCGCCCGAACGCGGGCTGGCGGCGGAACATTCCGGATTCCCTCTGGCGCTCTTTCATCCCTTGCGGTAGCTTCCATGTTGTCCGGCGGACACCCCTTCCCTTCGACGCCTGGTCGCTCGCGCCTCCTGCGTCCCCTGCGCTGCTGACGTAGCGCCCTCGGCCCCCTGACGGCGGGCCCATCACCTCCCCCCAGCGGTTCACCCGTCCCTGGGGGTCCACATGCGCCGGTTGGCCGTCCTGCTGGCCGTCCTCGTCGCGCTCGTCCCGGTCGTGCCTGCTCTGGCCACCGGGCCGGCGCCGGCCGTCGTCACCTACCGACCTCCGGTCGACGCACCGGTCGTCGACGCCTTCCGGCCGCCGCCCGAGAACTGGAACGCCGGCAATCGGGGCATCGAGTACGCCACCCGCCCCGGCACGCCTGTCGCGGCGTCGGCCGACGGGGAGGTTGTCTTCTCCGGTCCGATCGCCGGCGAGTACTACGTCGTCCTCCTCCACGACGACGGGATCCGGACCAGCTACTCGTACCTGGCGGCGACATCGGTGGCGCGGGGCGACAAGGTCCGCCGGGGCCAGGTCATCGGCACGACGGGGGAGCGGTTCCAGTTCGGGGCCCGGGCCGGCGACGCCTACATCGACCCTGCCCTGCTCTTCGGCGGCGGGCCGGTCGAGGTCCACCTCGTTCCCGACGAGGTCCGGCGCCCCCAGAGCGAGCCGGTGGAACGGGCCGGCCTGCTCCGTGGCCTGGCCAACCTCGGCTCACGGGCGATCTCGGGCGGGGCGGCCGCCCTGGACTGGGCCCGCGACCGCACGGTGGCGGCGGTCGGCCAGACGGTTGCCAATGCGCTGGACGAGGCCCGCGGCGCCGTCCACTACGCCGAGGAGAACACCCCCTCCCGACACCTGGAGCGCTTCGTCCAGGCCGCCTACTCCTGGTGGAAGGCCCGGGCCACCTGCACGCCCGACACCGTGCCCGCTCCGAAGCTGCAGGAGCGCCACATCCTCGTCCGGGTCGCCGGGTTGGGCTCCACCAGCGAGAACGCCGCGGTCGACGACGTCGACGCCACCGCCCTCGGCTATGCCAAGGCGGACGACGTCCGGTTCTCCTACCGCGGCGGCACCACCGCCGAGAACCCCTACAAAGTGGGCGACACCACCAACGACATCCGCCAGTCGGCCCGGCTGCTGCGTAACCTCCTCGTCCGGATCCAGGCCGAGAACCCGGGAGTGCCGGTCGACGTCATCGCCCATTCCCAAGGGGGTCTCGTGGCCCGCAGCGCCCTCACCGACGAGGGCGACGGCGCCGACGGCCGCCTTCCGAAGATCAATTCCCTGGTCACCCTGGCCACCCCGCACCAGGGCACCCCCGTCGCCACCGGCCTGACCATGGTGGGCCACACGACCGTCGGCCAGGTGACCATGGCCGGCGTCCACGCCGCCCTGCCCGACAAGATCGATCCGGCTGGGATGTCGGTCACCCAGATGGCCGAGGAGTCGGAGTTCCTCCAGGGCCTCAACCGCCGCCCCCTTCCCGCCGGGCTGAAGGTCACCTCCATCGGCGCCCGCGAAGATCTCGCCGCCCCCGCCGGCACCACCCTGCTCCCCGGGGCCAACAACGTCACCGTGTCGGCCCCGGGCCACTTCAACGACCACGGCAATCTGCCCGGCTCGCCCGAGGCCCAGCGGGAGATCGCCCTGGGGGTGGCCGGCCTGACGCCGACGTGCCAGAGCTTCGGCGACGCCATGGCCGACGCCGCCGTCTCCGGGTTCATCTACGCCGGGGAGAGCACCATCGGCGAGGCGGCCTGGATCGGCTCCCGCCTCCTCGACGACAAGGTCGACGAAACCCTGCCCAGCCCGACCGTTCCCAGGAGGTACGACTCGTGAGCCGTCCCGTTAGCCTTCCCCGCATCCTCGTTCTCCTGGCGCTCCTCGTCGCCACCGGCTGCCGTTCCGGCGCCGGAAGGGCCGGCGCCGGCGCCCACCCCGGCGGTGCGGTCGGCGGGAGCGCCGGCAGCGGACCGGCTGGGTCCGACGCCCGTCCGGTGCGTTCCGGGTGGCTCTGGACGGCCCCCCCGCCGGCGTGGGTCGGCATGCCGGCCGCAGACGACCGCGACATCGCCTTCACCTACGGGCACGAGCACCTGGCCGTGCTCGACGCCGCCGGGCGGTTGCAGTGGGACGCGCCACGTCTCGGGCTGCGCGACGTGGCGCCACGGCTGACCCCGGACCTGGTGGTGGCCGCCACCGACGACGGGATGGCCGCCTTCCGGCGACCCGACGGGACCCCGGCATGGGACACCGCCCTGGCCGGCAGGGCCAACAGCCCCGTCGTGGCCGGCCGGTTGGCCGTGACCTCGACGTGGGAAGGCGACCTCATCGGCATCGGGACCGATGACGGCAAGGTGGCCTGGCGCCTGAAGCTGCCCGGGCCCTCCATCGGGCCGCCGGCCACCGACGGCACGGTCGTCGTGGTCACCTGGGACCGGACCGATTCGCGCACCGGCGGCGCAGTGGCGGTGGAGGCCGCGACCGGCCGGCAGCGGTGGGCGGTGGCCCTTCCGGGCGGCGGGATCAGCGCCCCGGCCGTGGCGGGCGGCGCGGCGGTGATGGTCGCCGCCGACCTCGGCGCCCACGCCCTGGATCTGGCCACCGGGGCCGAACGCTGGCGCACCACCCTGGCCGGCGCCGGGTCGCCCGAGGTGCCCCCCGTCGCCGCCGACCCTCAATCGGTGTTGGTCGCCCACCGCCTCGGGGGCCTCGATCTCCTCGACATCTCCACCGGGGAGCGGAAGTGGCAGGTCGACACCGACGGCGTGGCCGTGCGGGGCGGCCCGGTGGTGGGCCCCGGCGCCAGCTTCGCGTTTCCGCTCGACGACGGCCGGGTCCTGCTCGCCGGCCCCAAGCGGGCCACCGAACTGCTGCACCCGCCCAGCGGCCGGGTCAGCGGGCTCGCCACCGGTCCCGGCGGCCTTCTCGTCAGCGCCATGCGCGAGGCGGCGACGAACAACGTCGAAGCCGGACCGTCCTGGTGAGCATCACGCCCCGGGGATCTGCAGCCCCTCCATGCGGTCGCGCTTGAGCTCGTACAAGGCGCGGTGGGAGATCAGGGTGGCGACGGCGTCCCAGATCTCCACCGCGGCGTCGCCGTCGGGCACCCGGGCCAGCACCGGACCGAAAAAAGCCTGGTCAGGGGTACTCCCGAGGGCGATGGTGGGGGAGGCGGCGGCGGCGCCGCAGAGCGATTCCGCTTCCATCATCGAGCGCTGGATGACCTCGTCCCACGCCGGGTCCGAGAAGGCGGCGGCCAGCGAGGGGTCCAGGCCGGCGGCGGCGAGGGTGTCCGGCACGTGGAGCGGCCACTCCCCGCCGAAGAGCTCCCGCGCCGCGCCGGTGTAGAAGTCGCCGATGGCGGTCTGCGCCGCCCCGGCCGCCCGCGCCGCCTCGACCACCCGGAGCACGTCGTGGGCCCCCTCGGCGCGCGCCCGGTAGGTGGGGGGCACGTCGGCGCAGCCGTTCAGCAGGGTGAGGCTGTAGCTGCGCCAGTGGATGTCGAGATCCCGCTGCGGGGCCACGGCCAGCAGCCATCGCGACGTCACCCATGTCCACGGGCAGCCCGGATGGAACCAGAAGTCCACTCTCATGACCGGGGAGGCTAGCGATACAGTGGACGTGCCGCCTCTCCGAGGTGGCTTCCGAACCACCCTGCCCGCCGTCCCACGGTCGCCCTTCACAGGGCGCGGCGCCAGGGTCACCCAACCGTTGGGAGAGGAGCTCGCTTGTGGCTGTCGTCACCATGAAGCAACTGCTGGAGGCCGGGGTTCACTTCGGCCACCAGACTCGTCGCTGGAACCCGAAGATGAAGCGCTTCATCTTCGGCGAGCGCAACGGCATCTACATCATCGACCTGAACCAGACGCTGGTCCGGATCGAGTCGGCCTACACCTTCGTCCGCGACATGTCGGCCAACGGGGGCACCATCCTGTTCGTCGGCACCAAGAAGCAGACCCAGGACCCCATCGCCAACGCCGCCAACAAGTGCGGCATGCCCTACGTGAACGAGCGTTGGCTGGGCGGGATGCTGACCAACTTCCAGACCATCAGCGCCCGGGTCAAGAAGATGCAGGAGTACGAGCGCATGAAGGAGGCGGGCGACTTCGAGGCCATGCCGAAGAAGGAGGCGCTCATCCTCAGCCGCGAGCTCGAGAAGCTGCAGCGCAACCTGGGCGGCATCCGTGGCCTCACCCGCATGCCCGACGCGGTGTTCATCATCGACACCAAGAAGGAGCACATCGCCGTCACCGAGGCCAACAAGCTCGGGATGCCGATCGTGGCCGTCGTCGACACCAACTGCGACCCCGACCTGATCCAGTACGTGATCCCGGGCAACGACGACGCCATCCGCGCCGGCACGCTGATGTGCCGGGTCATCTCCGACGCGGTCGAGGAGGGCAAGTTCATCGCCTCCCGCAAGAACCCGAAGCCCGCGGCCGCCGCGCCCCGGGCCCCCGCCGCTCCGGCGCCGCTCGACCCCGAGGCGGAGGCCCGTCGCACCCAGCAGCAGGCCGAGGCCCGGCGCCAGGCCGCCCTCCAGGCCCAGGAGCGCGAGGCCCGGCTGGCCGCATCGCGCGGCAGTGCGGACGCGACGCCCCCGGCCGAGCCTGCCGCCGGGGCCACGCCGGCCGCCGACGAGCATCCCGCCACTGCCCCCGACCCCACCACCGCGTCCGACGAGGCGCCCGGCCCCGCCGCCGGGGAGGCCTGAGCATGGCCGACATCAGCGCTAAGGACGTTCAGACCCTCCGCAAGGCCACCGGCGTCGGGATGATGGACGCCAAACGGGCCCTCACCGAGAACGACGGGGACTTCGAGAAGTCCGTGGTGTGGCTGCGGGAGAAGGGCCTGAGCAAGGCGGCCGAGCGGGCCGACCGTGCCAACGAGCAGGGCGCCGTCACCATCGCCCGCGACGGCCAGGTCGCGGCCATCGTGGAGCTGAACTCCGAGACCGACTTCGTGGCCAAGTCCCCGGAGTTCACCGGGCTGCTGGAGAAGCTGGCCGCCGCCGTGGTCGCTGACGGGGAGGGGGCGATCGCCGCCCACCAGGACGCGGTCGACGACCTGCGCATCACTCTCAAGGAGAACATCGCCGTGGGCCGGGTCGTGCGCTTCGAGGCGGCCGACGGCGCCGCACTCGACGCTTACGTCCACCGCCAGAGCGGGCGGGGCATCAACGCCGTGCTGGTCGAGCTCCAGGGGGGCGACGAGAAGCTGGCCCACGAGATCGCCCTGCACGTCGCCCACGCCCGGCCGAGCTACCTGCGGCGCGAGGACGTTCCCGCCGACGTGGTCGCCAACGAGCGCCAGGTCCAGGAGAGCATCACCCGCAACGAGGGCAAGCCGGAGGCGGCCGTGCCCAAGATCGTCGAGGGCCGGCTCACCGGGTTCTTCAAGACGCTGGTCCTGCTCGAGCAGGATTTCGTCAAGGACAACAAGGTCAGCATCGCCAAGCTGCTCGGCGATGCCGGTGCCACCCTCACCCGGTTCGCCCAGGTGGAGATCGGCCGATAACCGCCCCCGTGCGCGAGACCGGCCCCGGTGGCGAGCGAAAAGACGGCCTCGGTGGCGAACGGGGGAACTGGGGCCGGGTCGTCCTCAAGCTGTCGGGGGAGGCCTTCGCCGATCCGGTCAACGGCTTCGGCATCGACGGGCCCATCGTGGCCCGCATCGCCGGCGAGGTGGCCGAGGTGCGTCGCGACCTGGGCACCGAGGTCGCCATCGTCGTCGGGGGCGGCAACATCTGGCGGGGAATGGCCGGCGCCGGCGCCGGTATGGACCGGGCCCAGGCCGACACCATGGGGATGCTGGCCACCGTCATCAACGGCCTGGCCCTGCAGGACGCCCTCGAGCACATCGGCGAGCCCACCCGGGTCATGACCGCCATCCAGATGGCCCAGGTCGCCGAGCCCTACATCCGCCGCCGGGCCACCCGGCACCTGGAGAAGGGCCGGGTCGTCATCCTGGCCGGGGGCACCGGCAACCCGTTCTTCACCACCGACACCACCGCCGCCCTCCGGGCCGCCGAGATCGGCGCCGCCGCCATCCTCAAGGGCACCCATTCGGGCGTGGACGGCGTGTACGACGACGACCCGAAGCTGAACCCGAATGCAGTCAAGTTTTCCGAGGTGGCCTACATCGAGGTGCTGCGGCGGGGGCTGAAGATCATGGACTCTACCGCCATCACCTTCTGCATGGACAACAAGCTGCCGATCGTGGTGTTCGACCTCATGGGCGCCGGGAACATCCGTCGCGCCCTCGAGGGCGAGCCGATCGGTACGCTGGTCTCATGACGTGCCCGCCGGGGCAGGACGTGACTCCGTGATCGAGGACGTGCTGCTCGATACGGCCGACAAGATGGGCAAGGCCGTCAGCCACACCCAGTCCGACTTCAGCACGGTCCGAACGGGCCGGGCCACGCCGGCCCTGGTCGAGAAGCTGCGGGTCGACTATTACGGCGCCGAGGTGCCGCTGCAACAGCTCGCCGGGTTCAACGTGCCCGAGCCGCGGGTCCTGGTCGTGGCCCCCTACGACAAGAGCTCGCTGAAGGCCATCGAGAAGGCGATCATGCACTCGGACCTGGGTATCACCCCTTCCAATGACGGCCAGGTGATACGCCTGTTGTTCCCGCAGCTCACAACCGATCGGCGCAAGGAACTGGTGAAGGTGGTCAAGCACAAGGCCGAAGAGGGCAGGGTCGCGATCCGCAACCTCCGCCGGGCGGCCCGCCACGACCTGGAGGCCTTCGAGAAGGACGGCGACATCTCCGTCGACGAGCTCGACCGGGCCGAGAAGGAGCTGGAGAAGCTCACCCACGAGTACATCGCCGAGATCGACCGGGTGCTGGCGCGCAAGGAGCAGGAGCTCCTCGAAGTCTAGGCAGACGCCGCCTCAGCCAAAATGCAGG
>JALYYN010000443.1 GCA_030946525.1 Actinomycetota bacterium
GGCTAGCCCGGGGCGCCGCCGGATGACGGCGCCCACGACGACCGTGGCGCCGGCGTCCCCTCCGGCCGTCGCGCCGCCCGACGCCCCGGGGCCGGCCGACCAGTCCGACGTCGAGCTGCCCGGATGGGCGGCAGAGGCCGGCCTCGTCCTGATGAGCGCGGCGGCCGGGCTCGGGCTATGCCGGCTCTACGCCGACGGCGCCTTCCTCGGCCCCGTCCTGCTGGCCGTCGCCGCCGTCCACATCCTGGCCATCGCCTGCCGGCGGCGGGGCCTCAACCCCCTGGTGTCGCTGGCCGTCTCCGCCGCCGGCCTGGCCGTCTTCGTGACCTGGGTGATCGAGCCCAACGTCTCCCTGATACCGGGCCCGGCGGTCTGGCACGCGGCCTCCGCCGACCTGAACGAGGCGTGGCGGCGGTTCGGCGAGGTGGTTGCGCCGACCAAGATGACCCGCGGCTTCGCCCTGGGCTCCGTCCTCGGCGTGTGGCTCTGCGCGTTCGTGGCCGACACCTTCGCCTTCCGGGCCCGTACCCGGGTGGAGGCGATCGTGCCGTCCTTCACCGTCTTCCTGTTCGGCGCCCTCCTGGGCGGCCAGCGCAACCGCCTGCTCGCCGCCTTCCTGTACCTCGCCGCCGCCCTCCTGTTCGTCGTCCTGGCCGAGGTGTCGGCCCGTCCGCAGGCCCGGCCGTGGGTCTCGGGCCTGCGCGGCCCCGGCGAGGGGGCCCTGCTGCGTTCGGGGCTCGGCATGGCCGCCGCCGCCCTGGTCCTCGGCCTCCTCGTCGGGCCCCACCTCCCCGGTGCCTACGACGCCGGCCTGCTCGGGTGGCGGAACAAGACGGGTACCAACGGCACGCGGGTGACCCTCAGCCCCCTCGTCGACATCCGCGGCCGTCTGGTCGGCCAGTCCGACATCGAGATGTTCTCGGTGGCCGCCGACGCGCCGGCCTACTGGCGGGTGACCTCGCTCGACCGCTTCGACGGCACCATCTGGTCGTCGCTCAGCAACTACCGCCCGGCCGGCCGCATCCTGCCTGGAGTCGGCGCCGACGCCGGCCGGGCCCCGACGTCGAAGGTCACCCAGGACTTCGTCATCGAGGGCCTGTCGTCGATCTGGCTGCCCGCCGCCTACCGCCCGGACCAGCTCAGCCCCACCGGCGACGTCCGGTTCGACCCTGATTCGGCCAGCCTGGCCACCGACAAAGCCACCTCCGACGGCCTGCACTACAAGGTGGAGTCCTCCCTCCCCCGTCTCACCGCCGACGACCTAGCCCCGGTGACCTCGGCGGTGCCGGCCGACATCGCTGCCCGCTATCTCAGCCTGCCGGGCAACATCAGCAACCTGGTGCGCCGCACCGCCCAGCAGGTCGCCGGGTCGCAGCCGACCCCGTACACCAAGGCCAAGGCCCTCCAGGACTGGTTCCGGGCCAACTTCACCTACAACCTCCAGGTCGCCCCGGGCCACGACGAGCGGGCCATGGACCAGTTCCTCACCCAGCGCCAGGGCTACTGCGAGCAGTTCGCCGGCACCTATGCGGCCATGGCCCGCCTGCTGGGGCTACCGGCCCGGGTCGCCGTCGGGTTCACCAGTGGGACCAGGGAGTCCGACGGTCGCTACCACGTGACCGGCAAGGAGGCCCACGCCTGGCCCGAGGTGTACCTGAACGGCTACGGCTGGGTGGCCTTCGAGCCCACCCCCGGGCGCGGCCAGCCCGGCGCCGAGGCCTACACCGACGTGCCCGCCGCCCAGGTGACGGCCGCGCCGCCCGAAGCGGCGCCCGCCCCCGCGGCGACCGGCTCCACGGTGGCGCCCACGCCCGAGACCACCGTGGCGGTCACCGTCCCCCCCGCCGCCTCCGCACCGGCCGGGCGGCCGTGGATCCCGGCCACCCTCGCCCTCGGACTCCCCGCCCTCGCCTACCTGATCGGCGTCCCCCTGGCCAACCGCCGCCGGCGGCGCCTGCGGCGGGCGGCGGCGGCGACCCCGGCCGACCGGGTGCTGGTGGCCTGGGAGGACGCCGAGGAGGATCTGGCCGCCGTCGGGCTGGGGCGGCGGGCGTCGGAGACGGCGGCGGAGTTCGCCCACCGGGTGGGCCGGTCGGCGGGTCCGGCCGGGCCACCACTGGCCCGCCTGGCCGACGACACCGCAGCGGCGGCGTGGTCCTCGGGTGGGGTGGCCACCGAGGTGGCGGTCAGGGCCGAGGCCGGGGCGGCGGCCATCACCGTCGAGCTCGACGCCCGGTCGACGTGGCGCGAGCGGGCCGCCAAGGCCCTCGACCCCCGCCGCCTGCGACGCCGCCGGGCTACTCCTCGCGGCGGAAGCGCTTCTTGAGACGCTTGCCCACGTCGCCGAAGTGCTCCTTGACCTGACCGGTCTTGATGTTGCCGGTCACCTGCTTCCAGCCCGCCTTGCCCATCTTGCGCAGGTTGCGCTCGAAGACGAAGGCGCAGGCCAGCATGACCGCGAAGCCGACGAAGCCCAGGAAGAGCGACGTGGCGAACGCCCCGACCAGCAGGAAGAAGCCAGCCAGGAAGCCCAGAGCGGCCCACTTGAGGTTGCGCCCGGCGTGGCGGTACAGCGTCGTCTGGCCGACACCACGCGCGAACGCAGGATCGCTCTCGTAGAACTGTTGCTCTATCTCATGGAGGATTCGCTGCTCGTCCTCGGAAAGCGGCACGTCCTGCCCCTTCAATGACCCGGTCCGCTACTGGAGGCCATCTTCGCACAGCCGGTGGCACTCAACAACGCGCTAGCCCCCCTGCTCGCCCGGCTGCGTGGCTGAACGCGGTGAAACCGTCGGGCCCCACTGCTGGTCGCCCCGGCGCTTGAGGGCCAGGCCCTCGCCGCCACGGAGCAGGGTGGCCGGGCCGACGGCTCCGTCCCCGAAGCGCCGGCGGACCTCGTCGACGGCCGAGGCGACCGCCGGTTCCGGCCCGTCGTCCCCGTCCCGGTCGTCCAGGCTGAGCTGGCGGGCCTGGCGGGGGACGAGGTTGGACACGCTCACGCCCAGCAGCCGCACGCCCGGCGACGGGTCGACCCCGGCCAGCAGCTCGGCTGCGGTCCGGGCGATCGTGGTCCCGGCGTCGACCGGCGCAGGAAGGGTGCGGGACCGGGTGACGGTCCGGAAGGAGGCGAACCTCACCTTGAGCGTCACCGTCCGCCCGGCCAGGCCGGCCCCCCGCAGTCGCCGGGACACCCCGTCGGCCAGCCGCACGGCCTCGTCGTGCAGGGTGGCCAGCTCGTGGTGGTCGGTGGCGTAGGTCTCCTCATGTCCCACCGACTTCGTCGCCCGGTCGGGCTCGACCGGGCGGGCGTCGCGGGCCCAGGCCAGGGCGTGGAGGTGGCGCCCGTGGGCCTCGCCGAGGGCGCCGACCACGGTCTCCACCGGCAGGGCGGCCAGGTCGGCCACGGTCCGGACGCCGAAGCGGCCGAGGCGCCGGAGCGTGGCCGGGCCGACCCCCCACAGCGCGCCCACCGGCAGCGGGTGGAGGAAGGCCAGCTCCTCGCCGGGCTCCACCACCTTGACGCCGGGCCCGGGCGCGGGCGGATGGCCCGGCGGCCCGGCCCGGGGCTTGGCCGCCTCGGAGGCCAGCTTGGCGAGGAACTTGCTGGGCGCCACGCCCACCGAGCATCGCAGGCCGGTCCCGGCGGCCACGCGGGCCCGGATGGCGGCGGCGATCTCGGGACCGGTCCCCCACAACCGGCGGGCCCCGGTGACGTCCAGGAACGCCTCGTCGAGGGCGATGCCCTCCACCAGCGGCGTGAATGACGTCAGGATCCCGTGCAGCCGCCGGCTGTGCTCCTGGTAGAGGTCGTAGCGCCCGTCCACGAACACCGCGTGCGGGCACAGGCGCCGGGCCCGGACCGACGGCATGGCGGAGTGGATCCCGTAGGACCGGGCCTCGTAGGAACACGACGCGACCACGCCCCGCCCGCCCGAGCCCCCGACGATGACCGGCCTGCCGGCCAGGGAGGGGTCGACCAGCACCTCCACCGAGGCGTAGAACGCGTCCATGTCGAC
Source organism: Actinomycetota bacterium (assembly GCA_030946525.1). Classification (GTDB taxonomy): domain Bacteria; phylum Actinomycetota; class Acidimicrobiia; order Acidimicrobiales; family AC-14; genus CADCTB01. Next base: position 4,017 of record JALYYN010000443.1, read on the forward strand.
GTGGAGGATGGTCCGGCCCGCGATGGGCCCGCGATGGGCCAACGTGTGCCGGCGCTAGGCGGAACCGGTCGACCAACCGCCACGGTGGGTCAGCCGGTCCCGGATCCCCCACCAGGTCACCAGGGAGAGCGCCTCGGCGATGATCCGGAAGCACATCTTCGACGTCCCCCGCTGGCGGTCGACGAACTCGATCGGGATCTCCACGATCGCCCCGCCGTTGCCCGCCACCCGGTAGACCATCTCGATCTGGAAGCCGTACCCGTCGGCGCTCACCGCACCCAGGTCGATCGTGCGGAGGGCCTCGGCGCGGTAGGCCCGGAAACCGGACGTGGCGTCGCGGACGGACAGCCCGAGCAGGAGGTCGGCGTAGCGGTTGCCCCAGCGTGACAGCAACCGGCGGTGGAGGGGCCAGTGCGGGATGGCGCCGCCCGGCACGTACCGCGACCCGATGGCCAGGTCGGCGCCGGCCTCGACCGCGGCGAGCAGGGCCGGCAGCCGGGCGGGATCGTGGGACAGGTCGCTGTCCATCTCGACGAGGACGTCGTAGCCGCGGGCCAGGCCCTCGGCGAAGCCGGCACGGTAGGCGCTGCCGAGCCCGGACTTCGAGGCCCGGATGAGCACGTCGACCCCACCCAGTTCGTGGCCGGCCGACTTGGCCAGGGCCGCGGTGCCGTCCGGGCTGGAGTCGTCCACCACGAGGATGTCGGCCGACGGGGCGGCGTCGCGTACCCGTTGCAGGACCTCGGCGATGTTCTCCGCTTCCTGATAGGTCGGCAGCACGACGAGCGGGCGCACGGGGGGAGCCTACGATATCCGGGTGCCGGAGCCGGGGGATCGTCCGAGGCTGCCGGCGCGGGGACCCACGGCCCTGCCGCCGGTCAAGGCCCGGGTGATCGCCTTCGCGGCCATCGTGGTGGCGGGAATCTGCGGCCTGCTCATCGGCGCGTCGCTCGTCCGCATCCAGTGCACGGGGAGCTGTGGCACGCCGATCGGCGCCGGCGCCCTGGGAGGAGGCGTGCTCGGGGCGAGCGGGGTGGCCGTGGTCGCCGTCCTCGTCCTGCGGGCCATGGGTGAGTGGCAGGCCGGCTCGGGAGCCCATCGGCACTGACGGTCCCGGGGGTACAGGCGGTCACGGCCGGCATATGAGGGATATCGGCGCCGCCCCAGCGGATCTGTAGACCCGGAACTACCCGGTCCCCTCGGCGGTGGCGCCGGGCAGGAACCGGGCGACCTGGCGAGTGGTCGACGCCGCCACCGCCCGTTCCATGGCCTGGGCCAGGGACGCGTCCATGGCCGCGCCGGCCAGGGGCCGGACCCGCTGCAGGGCGTCGGTCACGCCCGCCAGCTGGTCGGGTGGCAGCCCGGCGGCGACGAAGGGCTCCCACACGTTGTCCTCGAAGAGCCGGACGAACCGCTCGGCGATGCGGGCGGCGTCGGCCTTGACCCGCGCGTACTCGTCGAGGGCGGCGGCCAGGGGGATGCCGGCGGCCACCAGTCCGGCGCCCACCTGGATGAGCCGCGGGCTCGGGGCCACCAGCTCGTCGTCCACGACGGTGAGCAGACCCAGCTCCAGGGCGCGGGACAGCAGCCCGGGGTCCTCGGCCGTCTCCGGGAAGAGCTCGAGCAGTTGCTCGGCGCTGTAGCGCTCGGGCTTGTCGTCGCTCCAGGGTGCGGTGAGCACCTCCTCGAAGCCCAGCACGTCGGTGAGGTCGCGCCCCTCGTCCCATGCGTCCAGCAGGGCCTGGATGGCGGCCAGGGAGAATCCCCGCTCCTGGAGCCCGGCGATGTACTTCAGCCGGGCCAGGTGGCCGTCGTCGTAGTAGCCGACCCGCCCGGCCATCAGGGGCGACGGCACCAGTCCCCGGGTCTGGTAGGCGCGGATGTTGCGGCTGGTCACGCCCGAGCGGCGCGACAACTCGTCGATGGTCATACCGCGCTCGTTGGGCACCGCTGCCTATTCTAGCGTGGAGGATTGCACTTGTATCCGTGACATCATCTCATGTAGGGTTTCCACCATGGTCGAAACCTTGGCAAGGGCGTGGGGTTGGGGTGCGTGGGCATGGCTGGTGGTCCCGCTGGCGATCTACGGGCTCGCCAGCCTGACCCTGTTCGCGTTCGGGCACACCGACGAGACCAATCCGCTGCGGTTCTTCTTCGGCCAGATATCCGAGACCCTGGAGCGCATCACCGGGTATCCCGGCTGGTCGATGGCCGGGGTGCTGAGCGGTCTCATGATGCTGCTCGTCGCCCTGATCGGCTTCTACTGGGACGTCGCCTGGCACGTCGACAACGGCCGTGACCAGCAGCTCTTCACCCCGTCCCACGTGATGATCCTGGTGGGACTGGGCGGGCTGATCTACGCCGCGGGCATCGCCGTGCTCTTCGCCACCCTCGGGAAGGCCGACGTCGGCCTGCGGGCCGGGCCCCTGCACATCCCGTGGTCGGCCGTCCTGCTGACCACCCTCGGCATCGGCGGGGTGGCCGCCTTTCCCCTCGACGCCATGTGGCACGACGCCTACGGGATCGACGTCACCCTGTGGAGCCCACCGCACATCCAGCTCATCGCCGCCGGCTCGCTGGCCACCATCGCCCTGTGGCTCATGGTCTCCGAGGGCCGGCGGGCGGCGCCGGAGCCCCTGCCGCTCGGCCGCGCCATCCACATCCTCACCGCCGGCACCGTGCTGGTCGGGATGAGCACCCTCCAGGCCGAGTTCGACTACGGCGTCCCCCAGTTCCAGGCCCTGTACCTGCCGATCATCGTCATGATCGCCGCCGGGTTCACCCTGCTCGCCACCCGGGTCGCCCTGGGCCGCTGGGGCGCGGTGAAGGTCACCGCGGTCTACCTGGTCCTGCGCACCTTCGTGGCCCTCGCCATCGGTGGCGCCCTGCACCACACCGTCCCCCACTTCCCCCTGTACCTCGGCTCGGCGCTGCTGGTGGAGGCGGTGGCGTGGCGCCTGGGCACCGACCGTCCCTTGCGCCTGGCCGTGGCCGCCGGCGTGGCCGTGGGCACCGTCGGACTGGTCACCGAGATGGCGTGGATCGGGGCGTGGGGTTTCAGGACCGCGCTGCCCCTCTCCTTCGTGGTCAAGGTCGCCCTGCTGGCCCCGGCGGCCGCCGTCGCCGCCGCCGTCCTCGGCACCGCCCTGGGCGGTACGATCGAGGCGGCCCGGCGGCGGGTGCCCACGTGGTCCATGGCCCTCGCCGGCGTGGCCCTGCTCGGCGCCCTGGCCTATCCGTTCCCCCGCCAGGTCGGGCCGGTGACGGCCACCGTCCGCCTGCAGCAGGTCGGCAGCCTGGCCAACGTGGACATCGTCCTCGATCCGCCCACCGCCGCCCGCCAGTCCACCGCCTTCGTGGTCACCTCCTGGCAGGGGGGCGCGGCCACGGTGCGGGCCGCGCTCGACCAGGTCGGGCCCGGCCACTACGTCTCCGCACGGCCGGTGCCCGTCACCGGCTCGTGGAAGACCATGGTCAGCCTCCAGCGGGGCGCCGAGGT
>JALYYN010000061.1 GCA_030946525.1 Actinomycetota bacterium
GCGATGACCGACAACTGGAGCGCCCCGGCGATGGACAGCACGGCCTCGACGAGGGCGACGTCGTAGGCGTTCTCGGGAAGCCCGGCGACGAAGGACTGGTCGACCTTCAGGACGTCGACCGGGAACCTGCTGAGGTACGCCAGCGAGGAGTACCCGGTGCCGAAGTCGTCGATCGAGATGGCCACACCCGTCCGGCGCAGGGCGGTCAGGACGTCGACGGAGCGCTCGACGTCGTCCATCAGGACGCCCTCGGTGATCTCGAGGGTCAGGTATGACGGGTCCACCCCGGAGGCGGCGATCGCCTCGCGGACGATAGCGGGGAGATCCCCGGCCGTGAGCTGGCGGGCCGAGACGTTCAGAGACATGGACAGGTCGGGCTTGAGGCGCTGCCAGCCGGCGAGGCGCCTGCCGGTCTCCTCGATGACCCACTGACCGATCCGGCCGATCAGGCCGGTCTCCTCGGCGACGGAGATGAACTCCAGCGGGCTGAGGGTCCCCCGTTCGGGGTGTTCCCAGCGGATGAGGGCCTCGGCGCCCACCACGCATTCGTCGGCGAGGGACACGACGGGCTGGAACCGGAGCGAGAACTCGTTGCGCTCCACCGCCCGCCGGAGATCGGCTTCGAGGCGCCTCCGCGCCGAGAGGTCGGTGACCGGCGCGTCGTCCCGCTCCGTGCCATCGGTCACCACCGCCATCCGGACGCGCCGTCCGTCGAGCTCCAGCGAACTGGACAGCACCTCGGCTGCGAAGGCCGTGCCGTCCCTGGCCACGTGGACCTCGATCCGGCGGACGTCGCCGGTCGTGCGGGCGGCCTCGGCCCAGACCCGCCGCACATCCTCCCGGTCCTCGGGAGGGCGGAGATCGAACACCGAAAGGGACGCGAACTCCTCGTGGCTGTAGCCGTACTTCTCGCCGGCCGCCCGGTTCACGGCCACGATCTCGAGCGTGGTGTCGTCGGCGATCCAGACAGGCTGGGGATGGCTCTCGAAAAGAGTGGCGTAGCCCTCGTCGTTCTGCTTCATGACGATGCGCAACCTCAGTTGCAGGACCAGCAGGACGGCCCAGGCGACGAGGGGGACGATCAATGACGCAGGATCGACCCAACCCGACCTCGCGTCAGGCCGGAGCAGCCCGGCGCCCAAACCGAGCGCCGTGACCCCCGCCGCCGTCCAGGCCATGACGGTGACCCGCCGAACCGGGCTGTCGGTGACAATCCGCATGGAGCTCCCCTGGTTGCCGTGCCTGGACCCGTGGAGGGCACGCAGGTCGTATGGGGAGCAGGATGCGCCGTACGCCGTGACACCGGCGTGACGGCCCGCAACGGACGAAGTGGCTCAGTCGACGGGGGGCGCCGACGCTAGGATCTCAGCGATCCAACTCCCGACGGCCGACACCACCGCCTCGGGCCGGGCGAACGTCGCCTCGGTCTCGAACCCGGCGGACACATCGCTGCTGCACCGGATCCAGGCGCGCAATGGTTCGGAGGACCCGGGCTCCGTCCATGCCCGGATGATCATCAAGCTCGTACGGTCGTCTGCCATCGACGAGCGTTCGTCGCCGGACGGCTCGACCGATGACGCAGCCCCTCCGGCGACTCATGCAAGGGACACCGGTGCCGTGGATCCACTACGGAGCTGGTCCCAGGGTTTCATGCACATCCCGGCTGGTCCGGGGGGTGGCGTTGAAAGCGGCTCGGAGGGAGGCCCGTGAGGGTCTGGCCTCGTTGGCCTGATTGCCACACCCGGCCCGGCCACGGCTGCCCCGGATGAGGGAAGTGGCTGGATCCAATGAGGTCGGAGCCGTGTGCAGCACATGAGTGGGAGCCGTCGGTTGGGCGTGACTCCTTGGGACCGTGGCCAAGACCAGTGGCATCGACGCCGACACCCTGGCCCGCCTGCCCCTGTTCGACCCTGCCGGGCTGCAGCCCCTGGAGCTGCCCGGCCCCCAGCGGGCCGCGCTCGACCGCCGGGTGCGGGCATGTGGCCGGCTCACCCCACTCGGTGCCGATTCACGCCGCCGCTGCGGGAGATGGACTTTCACGACACGGACGGCGCCCGCCGCGTCGTCCGTTTCCCGAGTCGGCTCTGAACCAGTAGACCACCGGGATCTGACATCCCCCCTGCGGCCGGTCACGCTGAGCACGAGCGTGTCCCATCCGAGGCCGGACCGCCGGCGGCGGATTGCGGCACACTTGTCCCATGCCCGGCCGCAGCGGCCCGCCGCCATGAGCGACGACATCCCTGTCGGGCCGCCCGTGCTCCGGGTCTGCGGGCTGCACAAGAGCTACGGGCGCCGCCAGATCCTCCGGGGGGTCGACCTCGACCTGCGCCGGGGCGAGATCCTCGCCCTGGTCGGCGAGAACGGCGCCGGCAAGTCGACCGTGGTGCAGTGCGTGGCCGGTACCCTCGCCATGGACCGCGGCAGGGTGGAGGTCGGCGGGCGGTCGGCGGCGTCGACCGCGTCCGGCGCCGGACACCGCGACATCGAGGTCGTGTGGCAGCACCTCGCCCTCTGCGACAACCTCAGCGTGGTCGCCAACCTGTTCCTGGGCGACGAAAGGGTCGACCACGGCGGACTGCTGAACGATGCCGCGATGGTGGAGGAGGCCCACCTCCTCTTCGACCGCCTGCAGATCCCCCCGCCCGACCTGCGGCGGCCCGTCGGCGGGTTGTCCGGCGGCCAGCGCCAGCTCGTCGCCATCGCACGGGCCCTGCGCAGGGACCCGCCGGTCCTGATCCTCGACGAGCCGACCGGTGCCCTCGGGGCCCAGGAGACCGTGGTGGTGGAACGGCTGCTGGCCGCGGTGCGCGCCGGCGGCACGGCCGTCCTGCTCGTCTCCCACCAGCTCGACCAGGTCTTCCGCCTGGCCGACCGCATCGCCGTGCTGCGCGAGGGGCGCATCCTCGCCCAGGTGTCCTCCCTCGAGGTCCATCCGGACGACGTGCTGGCCCTGATGTCGGGCATCGAGACCGACTCCGCCGCCCGCCGCCAGCTCCGCCGGCTCCGCCGCCCGCCGCCAGCTCCGCCGGCTCCGCAGCCTGGTCGACCAGCTGGCCGACGTCGAGCCGGCCGCCAGCCTGCCGCTCATCGTGTCGGCCATGGCCGAGGCCCTCGGGGTCGACCGGCTCTGCATCCACCTGCTCGACCGCGGCGACAGCTCCGCTCCCCCCCGGCTCTGCCGCTCGGCCGCCCTGGGCGTACCTCCTTCCCTGCTCGCCGCCCTCGAGTCGCTGCCGGTCGACGCGGCCGGCGGCCCGCCGGGCCTGGCCGCCGCCACCGGCCAGGCCGTGGTGGTCGACGACGCCCGCACCGACGCGCGATGGGCGCCGTTCCTGGCCGCCGGCCCCGCCCAGCCCGCAGCTTCTGGTCGGTGCCCATCGTCGGCTCGGGCGGGGTGCTCGGGACGATCTCCGGTTACGCCGATACCGGCGGCCGGCTCCAGGCCGACCAACTCGAGCTGGTCTGGCTCTACTCCGGGCATGCCGCGGCCGCCATCGAGCGCGAGCACCTCCTCACCGAGGCCACCCGCCGCAACCGCGTCCTGGAGACCCTCCGCGGCGTGCTCGACACCCTCGCCGGCCCGCAGCCGGCCCAGGGCGGACTGAACCTCGCGCTGCTCGCCCTCTGCCGGGGCCTGGGCGCCGACGCCATTGCCCTGCACCGCCCCGGCGGCGAGCGGTCCGAGATCGTCCCCGACGGCGGCACCGGCCCCCCTCCTGCACGCGCCCGCGCCCGCCAGCAGCTCGCGGCAGCGGCCGTCCGCAGCGACATCGACGGGGACCACACCGTCCGCCTCGTCGGAGGCGATGTGGCCGCCGTGCCGCTGGACACACCCGGCGGCCGGGCCGTGGTCACCGCCTGGTGGGCCGAGGGCGACCGGCCGTCGGACGACGCCCTCGACCTCCTCGGCGACGCGGCCCGATCCCTGCGGCTGGCCCTGGAGCGCGAGGCGCTCGAGGGCGCCCGCGCCGAGGCGGCGTCGCTGCGTCGTTCCCAGGGCCTGCAACGGGACTTCCTCTCCCGCATGAACCACGAGCTGCGCACGCCTCTGACCGCCATCCAGGGCTATGCGTCCACCCTCCGCCAGCCCGACGTGGACTGGGACTCGTCGTCGCAGCGCCGGTTCGTCGACTCGATCGCGTCCGAGTCGGCGCGCATGAGCCGCCTCGTCGGCGACCTCCTGGATTTCAGCGCCATCGACTCGGGGACCATGCGACTGGTACCCGACTGGTGCGACCTGCGCCCGGTCCTCGAAGCCGCCCGCCGATGCGTGACCGGCGCCCCGGCCTCGCTCGTCGTGCTGCATGTCGACGCCGACGTCCCGCCGGTCTGGGGAGACCACGACCGTCTCGAGCAGGTATTCGTCAACCTGCTCGACAACGCCGTCCGCCACGCCGCCGGCCTGACCCGCATCTCGGTCGACGCCCGGCTCGACGCGGACGCCGGCACCGTGACGGTCAGCGTCACCGACGACGGTGCCGGTATCCCCGACGAGCTCGGCGAGCGGGTGTTCCTGCCCCATGAGCGGGGCGCCACCGCCGGGCCCGGTGTCGGGCTCGGGCTGGCCATCGCACGGGGCATCGTCGACGCCCATGGCGGCACGATCCGCCTCGATCCCGTGGCGGAGGGTACGGCCGTCGCCGTCGTCATCCCCGTCGAGCCGGCCGGCGCCACCGACCACGACGAGGACCTCGGGGTGCCGGTCCCGCCGGCACCGGCGCCCACCGGCGCCAGGTAGCCCGTAGTGGGCGACGACTCGACCGTCATCCTCCTCGTCGAGGACGACCCCAACATCGTGGACCTGGTGCGGGCCAACCTCCTGGCCCGTGGCTTCAAGGTCGTGGTGTCCCGAACGGGCGACCACGTCACCGGTCTGGTCCGCGACTCCGGGGCCGATGTGGTGCTGCTCGACCTCATGCTCCCAGGGGCCGACGGGTTCGACCTGTGCCGGGACCTCCGGGCCGACTCACTGGTGGGCATCATCGTCGTGTCCGCCCGGCGGGACGAGCAGGACAAGGTGCGGGCCCTCAACCTCGGCGCCGACGACTACCTCACCAAGCCCTTCGGCATCGACGAGCTCCTCGCCCGTATCACCGCCCTCCTGCGCCGCAGCCGGGTCGCGCCCGACGCCGGGACGGGAAGCCCCCTGGTGTTCGGCGCCGTCACCGTCGACCTCGACGCCCGTCTCGTGGCCAAGAACGGTGAGCCCGTGCACCTCACTCCCACGGAGTTCGCCCTGTTGCGGGAGCTGGCCCTCGCGCCGGGGCGCCTGCTGAGCCACGCGGTGCTGCTGCGGAAGGTCTGGGGTCCCGGCTACGAGACCGAGACCGAGTACACCCGTGTCTACGTGCGCCGGTTGCGGGCCAAGTTGGAGGACGAGGGCGGCCCGCCCCTCATCGTCACCGAACCTCGGGCCGGCTACCGGATGGCCACGCCCGACTGACGGACCGACCCGCACCGACCGACGCGGGGGCGTGGAGCACGCAGCGATCGCTTCCGATATTCACGTTTCGTTCATGGCTGACGGCCGAACATCTACGCCTCGTTCACGGACGTTTCCATACGATTTCACCGAGGTGACCTCCCCCTCACATGTCCGTCCATCAGGAGAAGGCCCATGAAGGTGACACCCAAGAACGCGGTGTCCGTGTTCGCGACCCTCGGCGCCACGATCGCGCTCGCGGCGTGTGGCAGTTCGTCCACCAAGACGACCGCCACCACTCTCGGCAACTCGGCGACGACCGCCACCACCGTGGCCGTGACCGCGTCCGCGTTCACGAGCGATTTCTCGGCCATGGCGCAGCTCAAGTCACTGGCCGCCCAGGGCAAGGGCAAGATCGGCGTGCTCCTTCCCGACACGACGACGTCGGCCCGCTACGAGACCTTCGACCGGCCGTACCTCACCAAGGCCTTCCAGGCCGCCGGCCTCACCGCCAACGACTTCAAGATCGACAACGCCCAGGGCAGCGCCAGCACCATGCAGACCCAGGCCGAGGCCGACATCACCGAGGGGGCCAGCGTCCTGCTGGTCGACGCCATCGACTCGGGTAGCGGCGCAGCCATCGAAGCCAACGCTGCGTCCAAGGGCGTGAAGGTGATCGACTACGACCGGCTGGTCAAGGCGGGGTCCTCCGGTCGGATCTACGTGAGCTTCGACAACGTCAAGGTCGGCCAGCTGATCGGCCAGGGTGAGGTCGACTGCGTGGCGGCGTGGAGCGTGCAGAAGCCGAACGTCCTGGTGATGGACGGTGACCCCACCGACAACAACGCCACCCTCTTCGCCCAGGGCTACAACGGGGTTCTGAAGCCACTGTTCGACAACAACACCTACGTCAAGGTCGGCGAGCCCGCCGGCACGTGGACCCCCGCGACGGCGGCCGGCACCTTCACCCAGCAGTACACCGCCCATAAGAACATCAACGCGGTGATCACGCCGAACGACGACAACGCCAACGCCAACGCGGTGATCGCCTACCTCCAGAGCCTGAGCATCCCGGCCAAGACGTTCCCGACGACCGGCCAGGACGCCTCCCTGCCCGGCCTTCAGAACATCCTCAAGGGCTACCAGTGCGGCACCGTCTACAAGCCGGTCTACCTCGAGGCCCAGGGCGCGGCGGCCGTGGCCCTCTACCTGCGGGCCGGCCAGACGCCGCCGCAGAGCCTGGTGAACGGCACGACGGCCGACGGCTCCACCAACGTCCCGTCTACGCTGCTGCCGGCGGTCTGGGTCACCACCCAGAACATGCAGTCCACCGTGGTCAAGGACGGCGCGGTGAAGGTGTCGGACCTCTGCATCACCTCCCTCGCCGCCGCCTGCACCGCCGCCGGCGTCAGCTAGGCCCGGATGAGCACCAACCTGGCCTCGCCGGCTCCGGCGTCGCCCCTGCCACCGGCCGACCGGCCGGCGGCAGGGGCCGGTGAGGCCCTCCTGAGCCTGCGTGGCGTCGCCAAGAACTTCGGCGCCGTGCAGGCCCTGGTCGACGTCAGCTTCGACGTGCCGGCCGGCCGGGTCACCGCCCTCATCGGCGACAACGGGGCCGGCAAGTCGGTGCTGATCAAGTGCATCTCCGGCATCCACAGCCCCGACGGCGGGAAGTTCCTCTGGGAGGGAAAGCCGGCCCACATCCGCAACCCGGTGGACGCTTCGGCGTTGGGGATCGAGACGGTGCACCAGGACCTGGCCCTGTGCGACAACCTCGACATCGTCCAGAACATGTTTCTCGGCCGGGAGCGGACCAAGCACTACGCGCTGGCCGAGGAGGACATGGAGAAGTCGGCCGGCGAGACGCTCGCCGGCCTGGCCGTGACCACCGTCCGGTCCATCCGCCAGCCGGTGGCGTCTTTGTCCGGTGGCCAGCGCCAGTCCGTCGCCATCGCCAAGGCGGTGCTCTGGAACTCCAAGCTGGTCATCATGGACGAGCCCACCGCCGCCCTCGGTGTGGCCCAGACGGCGATGGTGCTCGGCCTGGTCCGGCGCCTGGCCGACCGGGGACTGGCGGTGATGCTGGTGTCGCACAACATGAACGACGTGTTCGAGGTGGCCGACCGGGTGGTCGTCCTGCGGCTGGGCCGGGTGGTCGCGGAAAAGCCGGCCGCCGAGCTCGACCGCCAGATCGTCGTCGACCTCATGACCACCGGCGTGTCCACCCGGGCCGTCACTTCACCGAGCGAGACGGGAGCCTCCGGATGAGCAAGCTCGAGGAGGAACTGACCCCGGCGGCGGCCGTCGAGGCCGATCTGGCCGTCGCCCCCGAACTGGTGGCCAACACCCTCGGCGAGTACGTCCGCGGCGCGTACGCCCGGGTGCGCGGTGGCGAGAGCGGCGTGCTGCCCGTCGTCGGCGGGCTGATGCTGATCTCCATCCTGTTCCAATCGCTGAACTCCAACTTCCTCACGTCGCGGAACCTGGTGAACCTGCTCATCCAGAGCGCGGCCATCTCGCTGCTGGCCATGGGCGAGGTGTTCGCCCTGCTGCTCGGCGAGATCGACCTGTCGATCGGGTTCGTGAGCGGCATCGGCGGGATCGTCACCGCCGAGCTGGTCAAGCAGTCGACGGGCTGGCCGTGGTGGAGCGCCATCCTCGTCGCCCTGCTGGTCTGCGCGGTGATCGGCGCGGTCCAGGGCACGATCATCACGAGGGTCGGCCTTCCGTCGTTCGTGGTGACGCTGGCCGGCTTCCTCGGCTTCCAGGGCGTCATGCTGCTGATCCTCGGGCAGGGCGGGTCCGTGCCGATCAACGACAAGGTCGTCAACGACCTCGTCAGCGGCAACCTCACCCCCACCGCGAGCTGGATCGTCATGCTGGCGGTAGTCGCCCTGTTCGGCCTGCGCACCTGGCGGCGGGAAGGGGGCCGGCGGGCCAGCGGTCTGGTCGCGCCCCCGACCAGCCTGACGGTGCTGAAGATCGGCGCCGTGCTCGTCGCCGCCATCGGGGTGGTGCTGCTCTGCAACGCCGACCGGGGGGCCATCGTCCCCATCAGGGGAATGCCCTGGGTGGTCCTGATTGTGCTCGGCGTGCTGGCGTGCTGGACCTTGCTCCTCAGCCGCACCAAGTTCGGCCGGTACATCTACGCCATCGGCGGCAACGCCGAGGCCGCCCGCCGGGCCGGCGTGCGCCTGGCCACCATCCGCACGCTGGCGTTCATGCTGGCGTCCTTCACCGCCGGCATCGCCGGCATCATCTACGCCTCCCGCCTCCGGTCGGTGTCCACCGCCCTCGACGGCGGGACGCTCGTTCTCTACGCCGTCGCCGCCGCCGTCATCGGAGGGGCCAGCCTCTTCGGAGGCCGGGGCAAGGCGGTCCACGCCGTGCTCGGGGGCCTGGTGATCGCCGCCATCGACAACGGTATGGGGTTGCAGGGCTACAGCGCGGCGGCAAAGTACGTGGTGACCGCCCTGGTCCTGCTGGCGGCGGTGACCATCGACGCCGTGGCCCGCCGGGGTCGCACCTCCCGATAGCGCCCGCGGCCGGCGCGATGGATCCGGTCCGGGTGGCCCTCGTCGGCTACGGCATCGCCGGGCGGAGCTTCCACGCCCCGTTCGTGCGGACGACTACGGGGATGGAGCTTGTCGCCGTCGTCACCGGCAACCCCGATCGGCAGGCGCTGGCCCGTTCCGAATGCCCCGGAGCGGCACTCGTCCCGGATACGGCGGCGCTGTGGGCGGCGGCGGCGGCGCTCGGCATCGACCTCGTCGTTGTCGCCGTCCCGAACCGGGCCCATGTTCCGGTCGCCATGGCCGCGCTGGGAACGGGACTGCCGGTGGTCGTCGACAAGCCGTTCGCCGCCACTGCGGCAGACGGGCGGCGGGTGATGGCGGAGGCCGAGCGCCTGGGCCTGTTCCTCAGCGTGTTCCACAACCGCCGGTGGGACGGGGACTTCCTCACCCTCCGGCGGCTCGTGGCCGACGGCGCCCTCGGCGAGGTGTGGCGGTTCGAGTCGCGCTACGAGCGGTGGCGCCCGGAGGTGCGGGAGGGGGCGTGGCGGGAGCGGGCGGATCCGGCCGACGCCGGCGGGGTCCTGGCCGACCTCGGGAGCCATCTGATCGACCAGGCCGCCGTGCTCTTCGGGCCGCCCCGGTCGGTGTACGCCGAGCTGGGGCGGCGACGGTCGGGGGCGGCGGTCGACGACGACGCCTTCGTCGCCCTCACCCACGCGGGCGGCGTGCGGTCCCACCTGTGGGCCAGCACCGTCGCCGGCCGGAGCGGACCCCGCTTCCGCGTCCTGGGCTCGCGCGCCGGTTACGAGGTGTGGGGCATGGATCCGCAGGAGGAAGCGCTGCGCGCCGGAGCGTCACCGGGTGGTCCCGGGTGGGGAGCGACGCCGGAGTCCCGCTGGGGCACCGTCGGCGTCGGCGGCGACGTGGTTCCGGTACCGACGAATCCGGGGGACTATGGGCGCTACTACGAGGCCGTGCTGGCGGCATTGCGCGACGCGGCCCCACCGCCGGTGGCGCCCGCCGAGGCGGTCCTGACGCTCGACGTCATCGACGCGGCGCGCCGCAGCGCGTCGGTCGGCGCGCCGGTGGATCTGGCGTGATCGGACCCATTGCCAAGGTGCGGCCCCCGGTCGTAGGCTCGACTGCGTGGCGGAAGGCGACGCGGGAGACGCCATCTCCGGAGCGTGGACGCACGCCCACGAGGACGACTCGGAGGGCCGCATGATCTTCCGGCCGTCCGGGTCGGAGTTCCCTCCGGCGCGAGGCCGCGACGCCTTCGAGCTCCTTCCCGGCGGCGGCCTCCGGCAGGGATCTCCGGGTCCCGACGACCGACGGACGTGGGCCGCCGGAAGTTGGGCGCTCGACGGCGATCGGCTCACCCTGCGGCCCGAGGGAATGCCGGAACGGCTGTATCAGGTGGAGAAGGCGAGCACTCAAGAACTTGTGCTCCGGCCAGTCGGCTGACACACCCGCACAGCGATCAACACAAAGGAGATGCCATGGCGGAGGAGACGGTGCCGACGCAGCGGAGCTGCGGGACGATGGCGGTCCACGAGCGGCTGTTGCGCTCCGATCCCGCGTACCGGGCGGCGCGGATCGAGAGCGAGAACCGTGCCTTCTCGGCCCGAATGGGGCTGGCCGAGGGCCGAGCGGGGGTCACGGTGATCCCGGTGGTGGTGCACGTCGTCTACAAGACGGCGGCCCAGAACGTCTCGGATGCCCAGATCCACAGTCAGATCGACGTCCTGAACCGGGACTACCGGAAGAAGAACCCCGACGTCTCCAAGCTGCCGGCGGTTTTCGCGCCCCTCGCCACGGACGCCCGCGTCGAGTTCGTCCTGGCCACGACCGACCCGAACGGAGCGGCCACCAACGGCATCACCCGCACCC
>JALYYN010000433.1 GCA_030946525.1 Actinomycetota bacterium
GCCAACGGCGACTTCGAGACCTACTGGCGCTATCACCTCGACCGCGAACGCCAACGCGTCCACGAGTCCCGCTACCACAAAGGCGTCATACCCGCCGCCGCGTAGTCACTCCAAGGGAGCCGCACCCTTATCAATCTCATGGACCAATCGCATAAGACACGAAAGCTCAGTCAGGACGCGGCGGCCGGTCCCCGATGGCCGAGGAGCCAGGCCAGATCTGACTGCTCCCGGAGGCGGGCCTGCTTCTCCCGTTCGAAGAGGGCCTCGGTCTTCGTCAACACCAGCTTGTACGGGCTGCCGGTCCGCTTGGTCTGGTGGGTCACCGGGAGTTCGGTGCCGTCGATCCGGCTGTGTACATGACGCCGGCGTTCCTTGGCGATCGGCCACTCGAGCGTCCGCCGAGCCGGGTCGGCGAGGAACGTGCCGAGCACGTCGCACAGCCCACAGCTGCACCCGCCGGCGAGCTCGATCGACCAGTCGTCGTCGCCTCGCGGCGGGCGGGCGAGCCGCGCCTCGATCCGTCCGGCGCAGTGCCGTAAGAGCGGATCGAGCCTCACGGTGTCGCGCCGCGCCGGCGGGAGTGCTCGCTGCGCCCGCAGCACCGCCATCAGGCAGGGGAGCAGGTCGTCGGTGTCGCTGCAGAGCAATCCCAGCGCCTCGTCACGAAGGTCGGTGGCGGCGATCGTCGACGAGCCTTCGAGCACGGCCAGGACCGGCCCGCCCAGCTCGCCCAGTGACTGGTCGCGGCGGCTCGGGGCCATAATGCTCCGCCGTTGCTCGACCGCCTCGCTCGCCCACCGCCACGAGTCCTGCACGAGCAGCCGTGCCGTCGACGTACCGGTGCCGCCGGCGGCGTGCAGCGCCTCGCACAACGGGGGGAGCGATGTGACCCACACGAGGCGGTCCCTACCTCCGGCCGTCCACACCTGCGCTCGACCGGACCACACCGTGAGGAGGTCACGGGCCCAGCCTTCTCCGTAGCCCTCGACGACGGCCACCAAGGCCGACGCGTGACTGCGGGCCAGCATCTCCACCCGGAAGGGTTTCAGCAGCATGGCCGCCAGCGCCGCGTCGTCGAGGGCGCGGGCGACACGGAGCGCCTTGGTGAGAAATTGTCGCCCTTGTTCCTGGTTGGCGACGCGGTCCCAGAACGGCGCCAGCGTTGCTGCCATCTCCCGGGCGCCGGCCACGTCCTTGGCCCGCACACGGGCCGAGAGCTCGTCGAGGGCCCAGCGGGGCGAAGCCTCCGAGCGGACCGCGAAGGCCCGCCGGCGTGGCCAAAGGACCAGCGCTCCCCGGTGGTACCAGTGGTCCATCGTGTTGCCGTAGTTGCCCATGTAGCCCTCGTGCTCGGAGGCGTAGGGCGTCAGGTCCGTCGACGGCGTGGTCGCGCAGAGCTCGGCATCGCTGATGCTGGTCACGATGGGCTCGGCCGGGCTGCCGGACTGGTCGATCCAACAATCAAGGGTCACGAGCGATTCGATCAGTTCGTCGAGCTCGTACCCATCGGTCGAGCCGCTCTCGTCGCCGTCGCGGTCGTCGTCGTCGTCGTACCAGTCGCCATATCGGCCCCGGCGGTACCGGGATCTGCTCCATTCGGGCTCGAAGCAACTCCATGTCTCGTGGACGTCGGCGAGCGCCAGGACAACGTCGCAGTCGGTGCGGGCCGCCGCTTCACGCAGCACCGCGACGCGCATGGCGTCGCTGCCCTTGAGCCGGGACCAGCTCAAACTCCGCGCCGTGTACTCGTGGTCGAGCAGGTAGACCAGCCGGCTGGGAGGAGCGACCGGGGAGCTGGCGCTCCAGGGATGGGGCGGCGGCGGGGTTGTGAAGTGCTCGTCCAGGCAACGGGCCGCGGCGTCGACCGTCCCCGGTGGCCCCGCATCGGCGGGCGCCGGCGCGGTCTGCCCGAGAAGCATGAGGTTGTACGTCAGCACGATGCGGTAGCCGGACTTGACGGGACGGAGCTCATGCCGGCAGTCGGCGTAAAAGGCGACGAAGCTGAGCGACGTCTTGGTCGACCGGTAGGTCGCCGTCTGCCCACCGTGGTTGACCACGAGTGCCCCGCCCGTGAACGACGACGGCAGCGTCACGATCAGTGACCCCACCATCTCGTCGGTCTTCTCCGTGTCCTGGTGCGGGACGAAGAACTGCCCGGGCGCGTACACGAGCAGGGAATGCAGCTCGGCCTTCAGCTCGCAGCCGAGGGGCAGGCCGAGATCCTCGCGTAGGTCGTCGAGCACGGGCAGCAGCGTCCTGTTCCACCGCCGCTTGTCGAGCTTCACCCGGCTCTTGGGGATCTCCCAGGTGTCGCGCACCTTGGGGTCTGTCAGCGTCTGTTCGCCTTGCCCGTAGCGCGCCGGCCGGCCGAGCTTGCAGAGCTGCCTGGCCTGCGCGTCCGGAACGGGGAGGGCGAGCGGCCCGATCCCCTGCACCTCGATGCGCAGATCGTTTACCGGCGCGGTCCGCTTGGCGCTGAACGAACCGTGGGTCGTCACCTCGCCCAGGAGGGCAGCAAGGCGCTCGCCTGCGGTGGTGGTCACGGTCGCGTCTCGCGCCAGAGGGGGGACGAAAGGCCCACGATGGCGCGAACTGTACTGACGTCACACGTCCGGGGGAGCGTCGCGCGAGGATGCCGTGTGCCCTTGCCCGGCCTACGGCGCCTCCTCGGCCGGCTCGACGGGACGTACCACGCCGAGCGGGTACGGACGATGGCCGTCCTCGGCCGCGACCACGCCGGCGACCCGGCACTCGCCGTGCTCGCGGCACACAGCGGCTGGGCGCCGGCGTTCCTCGATGTCCTGCCCCACGCGTTGCGCCACGCCGAGGCTAATGCTGCCGGCTCCTGGGCGTGCGTTCGGTCCGGGAGTCGAATCACTCACCGTGCCACAGGTTACTTGGCTGTGTCATTGCCCGAACTCGACGGAACGGTCGTCCCTCGGTCGGTGTGCCGGACTCCCCATCCGTCGCGCCAGCAGGGGATGGCTTGGAGTTGATCGGTATACGCGCTGCGGTCGGCCGGCCGGGAGGTGCCCCCAAAGA
>JALYYN010000452.1 GCA_030946525.1 Actinomycetota bacterium
AGCGGGCGACGGTTCGTCATCGGAGCGCAAGGTCAGCAGCCGCCTCAGTGGTCGGCGGCGCATCGCTGCGGAGCCGCACCGTCATCTCGCCTCTTCGATGCTCGACATCGAGCTGATGGCCGCCGGCTGCGTCACGAGACACCCGTAGGTCCACCGCTCCGTCGCCCACCCGGACGTTGGCCAGCGCGATCTCGTCCAACCACTCGGGCAGTGCCGGGTCGAGCTCGAGGACTGACGATGAAGCGTCGGCTTGGGCACCCAGCAGGATGGTCACCAGGTGCACCAGCGCCCCGGCGGCCCAGGCCTGGGGCACATTGGCCCCGAGATACTGCACCGGGAAACCGCCGGCGTCGCGGGCCAGCCCGGCGAAGAGTTCAGGCAGGCGGCGAGCCTGGAACCGGTCGGCGGCGTCGAACATGCCCCGGGCAACCTGGGCCGCTTCGGCATCCATGCCGTAACGACGGAAGCCTGCGGCGCAGATGGCGTTGTCGTGGGGCCAGACCGAACCCAGCTGGTAGGAGAACGGATTGAACGAGCGATGGCCCGAGGCCAGTGTCCGGATGCCCCACCCGCTCCACATGTCCGGAGCCAACAGCCGTGCCGCCACTCGACGGGCCCGGTCGGGGGATACGGCCCCGGCCCACAAGAGGTGGCCGGGATTCGACGTCACCGACTCGATGGGGGCCTTGTTGCCGTCCAGGCCCAGGTAGTAGGTGCCCTCCTCCTCCCACCAGAACCGGCCCTCGATAAGCTCGACGAGCTGCGCCGCCTCCTCTCGCAGACGTCCGGCGGCGGCGTGGTCGCCGTAGGCCGCCTCGATCACGTCGGCCCACGCCCGCTTGGCGGCCACGACGTAGCCCTGATGCTCGCAGAGGGCGATGGGCAGCGCCGGGATGACCCCGTCGGCACCGACGACACCCTCCCCCGAGTCCTTCCATCCCTGGTTGTAGTAGCCGCCATGGGCGGCGCGGGTCTTGTACTCCTGGAGGCCGTCACCGTCGATGTCGCCGTCGGTGTCGATCCAGCTCAGGGCCCGTTCGACGTGCGGTCGGACGCTGTCGAGGGCGTCGCGGTCGCCGTGCCACCGCCAGGCCTGGGCTGCGGCCCAGACGTAGAGCGTCGTCGACTCGTGGGTCCCGTAGTAGGGCGTGTGGGGCACCAGGTGGAAGAAGGCCAGCTCCCCGTGGCGCACCTCGTGTTCGATCTTGCCCGGTTGCATGTCCCGCTCGTCGTCGTAGCCGTCACCCTGCAGGCGACCGAGGGCCCGGAGCGCGCCGAGGGCGAAGCGGGGAGACAGCAGGAGCGTCTGCAGAGCAACGACGAGGGAGTCGCGACCGAAAAGAGAGACGAACCAGGGGACGCCGGCGGCCGGGACCCAGGCGTCGTCGTCGGAATGGTGATGCGGGTCGGCGGCCGCCTCGTCATGGCTGTACATGCGCAGGCTGGCCAGATCGTCGACCGCTTGGCGCAGAGCGGCGGTCACGGCCGGGTCGCTGGTCTCGAACCGGGTCGACTGGGCGATCCAGGCCCGCTTCGCCCGGTCCCGCTCGTGGGCGGCGCCGAGGAGGTCGTTGCAGGCCCGGCTGGTCTTGGCGCCTTCGTCGCCCACGAAAGGAATCCACAACAGACAGGTATGCCATGACGCCCCGGGTGCGACCGAGACCCGGAAGAGGATGCCGCCGTTGGCGAACTCGGGCTCGGAGCCGGAATTGGCGGTCTGCAGACGCAGGGCCCGCCGGAAGTCGCCGTTGACATACCTGGTGGTGAGGCGTCCATGAGTCGGTTCCCACTCGCTCTGCAGGGAGCCGCGTCGGACGAGCCCGGCGCCCTTGACGTCGAAGATGTCGGCGAAATCGCATTCGACGCTGATCTCAAGGTCGATCTCCAGCTGCTGGGACCCGTAGTTGACGAGCTCGTAGTCCTCGTGGACCCCGTGGCCCACCGTGCGGTCGAGGCGGAGGTGCACGCTGGAGGCGGCAACCTCACCGTCGGCAGTCAGGAGTCGGGGGTTCGTGAACTCGAATCGGGAGGAGAACGGTTCGATAGCCGAGCTGTTCAGAAGGACGGGAGGCACCCGACCGAGCTTGAGCCGGTAGCCGGACACGAGGCGGGTGTCCGAGGCGAAGTAGCCCTGGGACTCGGTACTCGACATCCGGCCATCGAGGTCACAGACCACGACCTCGTCGTCGGCGTGGATGACGACTACCGCCGGGCCTACCTGGACGTCCATCGTTGAGCCTCCCTGGTCGTGAATCGGACCACCGTCGCCGAGGCGCAGCGTCGTCGCAACGCGTCCTTGTGCACCACTTCGACGGCATGGGCCTGGGCCAGGAGGAACCCCCGCCGCGAGTACCGGCCAGCCTCGAAGCCCTCGGGATCACGC